>JACDEC010000609.1:1954-2519 GCA_013816645.1 Planctomycetota bacterium | reverse complement strand
GGGTCCAGGTGCCGCTCCGCGCTGATCGTCAGCGGGCATTCAGATTTCGCGGGCGCTCGCGCGCCTATTTTCCGCATCGTTCGAGCCGCTGACTTCCGCCGCCAAGCGCGACCGCGATAGCCGTAGGAGCTTTGGGCGCATCAACACCAGTGCGCCCTCTCACCCTGCTCTCATGGCTGGTTGTTAGGATGCGGTCATGGCAGCGATGCAGACGTCGAACCGGTCGCAGCCTTCCCAAAACCATCCGATGCACGCTCCTTTTTCTGGAGCAGAGGAACACCCATGATCCGTAGCATGCTCGTCATCGCCCTCGCACTCTTCGCCGGCGTCGCCAACGCCCAAGAGGCTGCCGCAGCCGCCGCCGTCAAGGTCGACATCGCCGCGCACGACATCGACAAGGATGGCGCGCTCTCCAAGGAAGAGATCGCCGCCATCAAGGACGAGAAGGCCATGGCCGCCGTCGTCGCCCTCGACGCCGACAAGGATGGCTCGGTCAGCAAGACCGAAGCCGCGCCCGCGCCCGCCGCGAAGTAGTTCCAATCGCCGGAAGAGCGCCGCCCTGGTC
>JACDEC010000609.1:980-1944 GCA_013816645.1 Planctomycetota bacterium | reverse complement strand
GGGCGGCGCTTTCTTTGTACACGACTCTCCCATGTCCAACCTACCGCTCATGCTCTGGCTGTGCCTCGCGCTGTGCGCTCCCCGAGCCGCCGCCGAGTCGGCAGCCATCGTCGCGTTGCGCAATGTCCTCAGCATCGACGGTCAAGGCGTCGACCCGAACCTCGCTCCCGTCGTCGTCACCTATGGCGACCGCTGCTTCGCCATCGGGGCCTCTTCTCGGGAAACGGCGGAGGCTATCCGCAAGATGCGGCCAGAAGCCGCGCTGCGCGCGATCGTCGCCTACGATCGCCGACTGACCGACGTCATCGGACTGCCCGCGCGAAGGTAGGTTCACTCTGCGAACGCGCCCCCCCCCTTGTCGTCGTGCGGCAACGGGAAATCCACGATCATTCATCAGCGGCTCAATGCGGTGCCGGCGTGCGACCAGGCTGGCCACTTCTCACCGCTCTCTCATCCGCTCAACCTAACATGCCGGCAACGGCGGCGAGGTGGTGTCGGACCAAGCGCTGCCATCATCCGCTCCGACTCAACACCTGCTCAGGCAGGAAAGGCAAACCCATGATCCGCAGCATCCTCATCATCGCCCTCGCCCTCTTCGCCGGCGTCGCCTCGGCCGCCGAAGCCGCCGCCGTCACCTCGGCCAAGGCCGGCGTCGCCAAGTACGACACCAACAAGGACAGCTCGCTCTCGAAGGACGAGATCGCGGCGATCAAGGACGAGAAGGAGCGCGCCCAGATCACCGCTCTGGACAAGGACCTGGACGGCGCCATCAGCACCGACGAGATCAAGTCGGCCGGCCAGGCCCCGAAGCACGACGAGGCGGCCGGGGAAGCCGCCGCCGCCGCCGTCACCTCGGCCAAGGCCGGCGTCGCCAAGTACGACACCAACAAGGACAGCTCGCTCTCGAAGGACGAGATCGCGGCGATCAAGGACGAGAAGGAGCGCGCCCAGATCACCGCTCTGG
>JACDEC010000609.1:0-880 GCA_013816645.1 Planctomycetota bacterium | reverse complement strand
ACAAGGACCTGGACGGCGCCATCAGCACCGACGAGATCAAGTCGGCAGGCCAGGCCCCGAAGCACGACGAAGCGGCCGCGAAGTAAATTCGCGTCTTCTGACTGCAGTGAGCGCCGCCCTGATTTTTCAGGGCGGCGCTCTTGTTTTTGCTGAGCGTCCAGTCGCTGGTCGGACCCGCGCAGGCCGGGAGCGGCGCGATCGCGCACGTGGTGCCGAAGGCGGGAATCGAACCCGCACTCCCTTACGGGAAGGGGATTTTAAGTCCCCCGCGTCTGCCAATTCCGCCACCCCGGCCTGCAGCGGTGGTACCGGACGGCGCGCATCGCACAAGCCGCGCGGCTGGTGGTGCATCGGTCGCATGCTACAAGACCCCGGTGCGCCCCATCCCGATCACCGTCAGCGTTGCGATGTTCGCCGCGATCGCGCTCGCCTACGCCGCATGCGCGCTGGTGCGGATCGAAGCCGCTGACCAGCGCGCACATGGACGACTCGCCGGCCTCGATCGCGAGCGCGGCGACGGAGCGGCGCAGTGGCCCTGGCGAGCGACCGACCCCGCGCTGCTCGAGCGGCAATTCGCCCGTCGCCTGGGATTGCTCGATGCGGATGGCGCAGTGATGGTCGAATTGCTCCCGGATCCGGCTCGCGATGCGATCGCCCAGGAGCGCGCCGCGGCGATCGCCGAGAACGACCTGCACGCGCTGGTGCGCTGGCATGGCCGCCGGCTGGCGCCGCTCTCGGCGATCGCGGCGATGGCTTTCCTATCGCTCGCCTGGCTCCGCCGCGCCGACCCGCGCCGCTGTCCGCAGGCCGCGGCCGTTGTCGCCGCGATCGCTGCAGTGGGCATCGCTGGCCGAGCACTGACCCTCGACCTGAGCAGCGA
>JACDEC010000608.1 GCA_013816645.1 Planctomycetota bacterium | reverse complement strand
GACGTCGTCGCGCGAACTGAGGTCGAGCACGGCTTCGCGCGATTCGACCACGACGTAGCGGGTGCCCGCGCGCATGCTCAGGGTCACGGCGTCGGGCAGCTCGAGTTCGCCGCGCGGGCTGGGCGATACCGCCCGGCAGGTGGCGAAGATGCCGGCGTCGAAGCGCCAGCAGTTCATCGACAGCAGGGGATCGGCGCCGAGCGCGGCGAGGGTGGCCGGATCCGGCTTCTCGACGATGCGCGCCAGGGTGCCGTCGCCGTTCAGCGAGATCGCGGCGAACTTGGCGACGCGGCCGGCGTCGATGTTGCCGCGCAGCAGGCCCGAGCGCCGGAAGCCGACCAGTCCGGGACCGGTCAGGCGCACCAGGCCAGCGATCGCCGCGACGGGATAGCGGTTGTCCGAATTGACCAGGATGCAGTCGCGCCCGGCCACCGCGTCCCCAGCCGCAGCGAGCGCGTCGGCGGTTCCGAGCGGGCGGCTCTGGATGGCGAAGGACACGGCGATGCGCTTGCAGCGGCCGGTGTAGGCCTCGCGCAGTGCGTCGTGCTCGGGACCGATGACCAGCACGGCCTCGCGGCAACCGGCGTCGGCGAGATCGCTGAGCACGTAGTCGAGGA
Organism: Planctomycetota bacterium; assembly: GCA_013816645.1. Lineage (GTDB taxonomy): Bacteria > Planctomycetota > UBA11346 > UBA11346 > UBA11346 > JACDEC01. The sequence continues at coordinate 1,913 of JACDEC010000608.1, read as the reverse complement.
ACGGCCGCCCCTGGGCGTCGGGGATCAGCGCCTTGACCCCGCTGTCGGCGACCTTCGCCGCGGCGTCGTCGAGCGCCGCGCCGGATGCGCGCATGCGCGTGCCCAGGCCGCGGGCCAGCACCACGGCGACCGGGGTCATGCGTTCTCCCAATGCCAGCGCGCGAACGACTCGACCGCGGCGTAGCGCGCCAGGCCGAGCGCGTCGAGGCGGTCGGCGGTGGCGCGATTGCGGTCCTCGGCGCGCTGCCAGAACTCGCGGGTGTCCTCGCCCGGGAACATCACCCGGTCCTTCTGCGACTGGTGGCGCAGCACCGCCTGGCGCTTGCGCAACACGTCGGGCGGCGAGAGCGGCACCGCGCGGTCGATCTCATTGGGCGCGAACTCGTCCCAGGCGCCGCGATGCAGCCAGGCGGTGCAGGTCTTCACCCAGTCGTCGGCGCGGCATATCAGCAGCGCCTGGTGCAGCGCCTCGAGGCAGCGGCGGTGGGTGCCGTTGGGATCGAGCAGGTCACCGGCGGCGTAGATCTGGTGCGGGCGCACCCGGCGCAGCAGGTCGACGTGCAGGGCGATGTCGGCGTCGCCGAGCTTGTTGGCTTCGTAGCCGGGACAGTCGATGAAGTGCAGGCGTTCGGCTGGCACGCCGCACACCGCCGCGCCGGCGGTGGCCTCGGTGCGCCGGACCAGGGCCTTGAGCCGGCGCACGTCGACCTTGGACATGTCGGGTGCGGGCAGGCCAGCCATCGCCACCGCCGAACGCACGAAGGACAGGTGGCGCTCGAGGTCGTCGTCGAACACCGCGCGGAAGCCCGGGGTCTGGTAGGCGATGTGCACGGGATGGCCGTGCTCGACCAGGCGGGCGATGGTGCCGCCCATGCCGATGACGTCGTCGTCGGGGTGCGGGCTGAAGACCAGCACGGTCTTGGGATGCACGGTGTCGTCGAAGCGCGGGATGTCGCCGGGCCGGCGGCGGTCCGGCGGCTTTCCGCCCGGCCAGCCGGTGATGGTCGCCTGCAGGTGGCGGAAGACGTCGAGGTTCAGCTCGTCGGCGGGCCGGCGGTGGAGCAGGTCGGCCAGGCCGCGCGCCTGGTAGTCGGCGGTGGTCAGCGAGAGCAGCGGCTTGCGCGCGCTCTCGGCGACGTCGATCGCCGCGGCGCGCTCCAATGCGGCGTCCCATTCGACCGGACCGACCAGCCACGGCTTGCGCACCGATTCGAGGCGGCTGGCCGCGCCGGCGTCGACCACGAATTCGACGTCGCCGTGCTCCTGCAGGAAGCTGGCGGTGCAGGCGGGATCGACGTTGCCTTCGACCGCGCTGGCGATCGCCGCGGCCTTGCCGGCTCCGGTGGCGAGCAACAAGACGCGACGGGCGGAAAGGATAGTCGCCACGCCCATGGTCACGCCGCCGGTGGGCACGTTGGCCTCGCCGCCGAAGTCGCGCGCGGCGTCGCGGCGGGTGCGCGGGTGCAGGCGCACCAGGCGGGTGCGCGACACGCGCGGGCTGCCCGGTTCGTTGAAGCCGATGTGGCCGTTGCCGCCGATGCCCAGGAGCTGGAGGTCGATGCCGCCGGCCGCCTGGATCGCCCGTTCGTAGGCCAGCGCGTGCTCGGCTGCCGCGTCGGCCGGCATGTCGCCGCGCGGCACGTGGGCGTTGGCGGGGTCGATGTCGACGTGCGCGAACAGCTGCTGGGTCATGAACTGGCGGTAGCTCTGCGCGTGGGCCGCCTGCATCGGGTGGTATTCGTCGAGGTTGAAGGTGACGACGTGGCGGAAGGACAGGGTCCCCGCCTTGTGCCAGGCGACGAGGCGGCGGTAGACCGGCACCGGGGTGCCGCCGGTGGGCAGACCGAGCACGAAGCGCCGACCCGCCTGGGCGGCGGCGCGGATCGCGTCGCCGACGGCGCGGGCCACCAGGT
>JACDEC010000119.1 GCA_013816645.1 Planctomycetota bacterium | reverse complement strand
GACCACAGGCGATCGTTGTAGATGCGCGTGGCGTCATCGGCAGGTTCGTGGATCGCGCCCAGCTTGGCGAGTTCGGTCATCGACGAACCCAAGCTGGCCTCGAAGGCCTTCTTGGCGTCCTCGATCTTGCCGCCGGCGGGGACCTTCTCGTAGACCGCGGCCGCGTCGTACATCTCGCTGTTGCGGTTCCACACCGTGCTCGGGACGTTCCAGAACAGGTAGCCGGGCGTGACGAAGGCGACACCGGTGAGATCGACGTAGACCCGGTTGGGTTGGGTGGTGCCGATGGGCTGGCCATGCAGGTAGACCAGGAATTCGCGGCGCAGGACCCGGCTGAGTGCAGGACCCGGCAGGGCGTTGTCCTGCGGTTGGCTGGTGAGATTGCCATCGGTCCACTTCTGCGCCGAATCGCTCTCCTCGTCGTTCATCCGGCCGAGGGTCGTGTCGATCGGCCCGCGCGTGCCCAGGCTCGGCTTGGGGAGGCGCCGGTACCAGGTGATGTTCTTGAGCCCGCCGCCGACCACCGTGAGGTACTTGCGCTGCATGCCGAAGAGATGCGGGCAGTTGGCGTCGATCAGGTGATCATCGGGCAGCAGCAGGCGATCGCCGGGAGGCGGGAACGCCGACAGCGTGGTCGGTCGCGGAATCCAGGTCTCGGACAGCGTCGCGGGCAGGTCGGCGTGGGTCACCCCGACCAGCGCCTCGCCATCCAGCGCGACGTCGGTGTAGGGCGCGGCGTGCCGCCGGAACGGAGCGCGCGGATGGGGCACGTTGATGTTGGCGCCCGCGCCGAAGTTGTAGCTGATGCAGCTGATCCGCCCGGCGGTGGCCGCGAGCGGATGGTCGGTGAGCGAGACCAGGCCGCCGCTGGCCTTGGTCGACTCCAGGCCGGCGATCGCCTGAGCGAGGATCGACCTGGTCTTGGTCTGCTTGGCCGCCTGCTTGAGCGCCCTGCCCACGGCGAAGAGCATGCCCATGAGGATCATCGCGATCATCACCACGATGAGCAACTCGAGGATGGTGAACGCCGTGCGCCGCATGGATGCTCCAGCCCTGTTAGCGCCGACCCTGTCTTTTCCGACCCTTTTTTTTCCGAACATGGCTGCCCCTACCAATCGCTGCCGGGAGCGCTTTCGAGGCGCGTGATCTTCTTGATCCTGCCGTGGTAGCGGAAGGCATCGGATTCGAGGCTCTGCGGATAGTGGTTGAAGCCCTGCTCGGCGGGGTGCGGATCGGTCGCGGCGAGCTTGGTGAAGTCGTTGGTCCGGCGCGACGCCGAGCGCACGGGATCCCAGGGGATGACGTACTGCCGGGCGTCGGTGCCCGAGTCGGGCGGAGCGACCGTCGGGCCGTCCGGCGGCAGGACCCAGGTGTTCGGCGAATAGGCGGGATCGCTGCTGTCCGAGAACATCGGCGGATGCGGCGCCGACGACGGCTTGGCGGGATCGTGCCAGACGTTGATGGTCGTCCATTCGATCGCGAACCACAGGCGGGTCTCACCGGCGAGAATGGTGGCGAAGGTCGCGGGGTCGTTGCCGAACAGCGCGCGGTCGGCTGTGCCGATCTCCGCCCAGTCGCGGAATCCGAGGCTCGCGCCGGATCCGCACGTCACGATGAAGCGCGCCTTGGCGGCCAAGGTCTGTTCGCTGCCGTCGAACTTGTACGCCACCTGGCCCTGGCGGTAACCGTGTGGGACGGTCGCCGGGGTGGACGAATCGCCGGGGTAGTACACCCGGAACCAGGCCATGTTCATGGTGCGCGTGGTGGGCACGGCGATGCTGGTCGGGGCGGCGCCCGAATGGTTGTAGGTCACCGGGATCGCCGGTCGGGCCTCGCTGGCCACCACCACGTCGGGGTTGCTCGGCGAGATCGAGGACGACGCGTCGAACAGCGGATTGGCGACGGTCTGGTAGACGGTGGGATCGCGGCGGAAGGCGGGCAGGAAGTACGGGTCGTAGGGTCGCCAACCGTCATAGGGCCGGTAGACGCGCTTGGCCGACACCGCATGCGGCGGCAGGGTCAGCGCGTGCATCGGAAAGCGGCCGATCAACCGCGCGTTCGACCCCAGCGCGCCGAAGCCAGGGAAGAAGGAGGTGCTCACCGGGTCGTGGGTCGCGGCGGGCGCCGCCTCGAGAATGTAGCAGCAGGCGGCGCTGAGCATGATGCGGCTCTGCGCTTCGCGCACCGCCAGGGCGGCCTCGTCGATGTCCGAACGCGCGCGCGACAGGAAGGCGATGGCCAGGCTGGCGAGCACCGCGCACATGCCCGAGACGATGATCAGCAAGCTGCCGCGGCGATGCATCAGTTGCTCCACGCATCGGCGGCGGTGATCTGGAACGAGATAGACTGCACCGATCCGGTCTCGGGGTCGGTGAGTTCGAGCACACAGGCGTTGGTGCGGCGCGCGGTCAGCTTGCGACCGAACGCCAGCCCCGACCATGCCCCGCCAGCGGCGGCCTGGTCGCCCGGGTTGACGACCTGGTTGCGCGCGCCGAACCAGGACACCGGATAGTCGGGCGAACCCGCCACCAGCGTCTTGAGCACGTAGGTCTTGGCATTGGGCATGTCACGGCCGAACGGCGTGCGGGTGAAGAACAGGTTGGGCTGGAGCATGGCGGACTGGCCGAGCAGCGAACTCTCGTCGTCGGCGCCGATCTGCCCGCAGTCGATGCCCTTGACCTCGAAGATCGCGGCCGGCGCATGGCGGGTGAGGATGGTGGTGACCGGTTGCGGCCAGGCTTCGGGCAGCGGCAGGGTCGCGACGTTGTAGACGTTGCTGCCTTCGCGCAGGATGCGCAGGTTGTAGCGCACCGGCGCGTCGGGGTTCGCCGTGGTGGTCGGCGGATCTTCGAGCCTGCGATTGTCGACCGCGTCGCAGGCGAACAGCACCGTGCCGGAGAGGATCTTGTTGCGCAGCGACATCTCGCTGCTCAGGCGCATCGCCTGCAGGGCAGCGCGGAAGCCCGAATAGGCCACGCCGACGACCACGATGGCGAGCGCGATCGAGACCATCAGCTCGATGATGGTGAAACCGCGACGCTGGCGGGGATCAGCGGAGGTCATAGCGCGTCCGGCGGCAGGTTGAGGTTGAGCGTCAGCCAGGCGCGCGGGTCGTAGAAATTGTAGCGCGCGAGCGTCACCGCGCGCATGCGCGTGGCCGGCGGCGTCGGGCCGCGGTCGAGCCGGCGGTTGCCGTTGTAATCGACGCCGTGCACCGCCAACGGGATGCGCCAGTGGTAGACCTGCGGCCGCCAGATGTCGGCGCCCACGGTGGTGGCGATCTGCGCGCCCGACACGTAGTCGTTGACCATCCAGCCGCCGTTGGTGTAGCCGTCGTTGCCGTAGTGGCAGTAGATCGACGCGGGCAGCATGAGGTGGTCGTGGAGATCCGGCATCTCGGCGCGCTGCAGGCGCCAATCGCTGTGACCTTCGGCGTTCTGGTGGGTGCGGTGGTCGAAGGCCGGGAAGCGCCAGGCGTCGAACGGCGGCGCCTGGAGCAACTCGGTGTCTTCGTACTGGTACCAATCGACGGCCCAGAACACCAGCTGCCGGCAGCGCTCCTCGGGCGAAAAGCCGTTCAGGCCGCTGGCGGTGGGCCCATAGGGCGCGAACGGCTGCAGTGGGTTGGGATTGCCCAGGTAGATCTCGGGATAGATGGCGGGATCCGAGGACGACACGCCGCCGGTCGGCAGGACTCCTGGTGCGGTCGGATCGTCGAAGGCGCCGTCGGTGCCGGTGAACGGGCGGTAGCCGGGGAAGTAGCTGTCCATGTAGTACAGCGGCGCGTTGCGCTGGGGGTGGCCGACGACCGCGAACACCAGGCGCTGGATGAGCGATGGGACCGGCTTGGCGTCGCCATACAACGCGGCCGGCTTGCCGAAGAAGTAGAGCTGCCCGCCATCGGCGAGGACCTTGCTGATCTCGTCGTTGTCCGATTCGAGCCGCGCCGAGATCTCGGGCGGCAACGGCATGATGCCGTGGTGCCAGTTGCTGATCTGCACTTCGAGGTCCGGCGCGTGGACCACCGGATCCTGGGCCAGGATCGTGTAGTTCTTGATCGAGAAGTTGTTCTTGGGGTTGTCGATCCCGGTGCGGACCAGCGGGATGTTGCCGCGGGCGGACGGCTCGGTGGCGGCGTCGAGCGGGTAGGGATGCGGAGGGTTGTTCTCGCCGGTATTGTCCGATTGACGGCTCGACGCCGGGCGGCTGCCCGAGGGCTGCGGTCCGGCCGCCGCGCTGGTGTCGGGGACGCGCTGCAGGCGGAAGTCGGCGACATCGCGGAACACCGGCGACGGCGTACGCATCCACTTGGGCAGCGTCTCGTTGTAGGCCATGTCGATGGCGTACACCGCCAAGGCGGCGCTGACGATGCGGTCGCGGGCGAGGATCTGCGAGCGGATGCCCGAAGGCAGGATGACCATCACCGACAGCACGCCGATGGTGATCAGCAGCATGGACAGCGCGACTTCGGTGAGCGTGAAGCCGAGCGTCGGCGCGGCGCGACCCGAGCGGCGCGCAGGCGATCCCGCGTCCATCAGCATCCGGCCGCCGTCGTCCATGATCGACCTCACATGTCCTGGGCGTGGCTGTAACCGAGGTAGTACACGGCCACGGCCTTGCGGTAGCGTCCCTCGGCAGATGCATCCAGGCTGCGCACGGTCACCTGCTCGAATGGCGCGGTGCCGTAGAGCATGCCGCTGCGGTTCTGGTACATCCAGCCATGCGCCGCGGTCGGCATGGTCACGGTGACGTTGGCACCGAGCGGACGCTTGCCGTTGGCGGCGTCGAGCACCGTGGCCTGCGATGCCGTCGCGCCGTAGGTCACCGCGGCCCACGAGCCCTGGGCATCGTTGACCACCACCACGCCGTAGCGCTGGGTGTCGTTCGCCGCGCTGCCACGCGCCAGGGCGCGCGCCTGCGACGCGATCGCGGTGATGGCCTCGGCGCCCTCGTTGACCCGCGCCTTGCGGATCGACGGCATGAGCGCCGGAACCGCCATGCCGGTGAGGATGATCATCACCGTGAGCACGGTGACCATCTCGATGGCGGTGAAGGCGAGGCGTGAGCGATTGTTCGTCATGGGTTATTTCCAGCTGCAGATGTCGTCGGTGGTGCCGGTCTTGAGGTCTGGGCCGCACGACCACACGCCGACCTGGCGGGTGCCGTAGGTCGCGCCGAAGCCGATGCGCAGGGGTTGTTTCCAGGCGTCGACCACTTGGCGCTGGTCGTTCACGCCGCTGCGGCTGGGCAGCGGCATGCCGACCATGTCGTAGAAGCCGTGGTAGGTGGTGCGCGAGGGATTGACGGGGTCGTGGATGTCGACCGGGAAGGCGACGGCGGTGTCGAGCGCGGGATCGCCATCGATCACGCTGTCGTCGTTGAGGTCCCAGAGCTGGACGTCGATGCGGCGCAGCTGACCGAAGGCCGACGCGGACGGATTGCGCTCCACCACCCGCCAGACCTTCTCGCTGTAGCTGGCGATCGCGTTCTGCACCGCCATGACCAGGGTCTTGGAGCCGCCAATGCGCGCCTGCTTGCCCATAGAGAAATAGCTGGGCAGCCCGAGCGCCATGAGGGCCGCGATCACCGTGATCACGATGAGCAGCTCGGTCAGCGTGAAGCCCGTCCGTACCCCGAGGCCCATGGCAGACATCTCCGGTGATCGGTCCCAGACAGCGAACCCCGACAACTCGACAGATTTCTAAAATCCTTTGGTCATCACGAGGGGATGCATCCTTGCAATGCTGCCCAAGCTAGCAACTTTTGCCCACCAATTTGAGACATTCTGAGCAGCTCAAAGCCAGTGCTTTACCGTGCCACACACCGCTCCTGTGGGGATATCCAACCAGGACCGCCCAGGAAGGTGCCCAAATTTAGACAGATGACCGCAGTTGTTGGACATTCAGCCGGTCGCAGCCTCCGAGCGTGAGTGGTCTTACCCATGACCCCATGCATCATCCCGATCGCATGACCTTGCCCCCCGACCGCGCCCACGTCCTCACCGAACAACGCAACACCCGGTCGGCCCATCTGCACCAGGCCTCGATCGCCGAGTGCATCGCCCTCATCCAGGACGAGGACCGCAGCATCGCGCTCGCCCTGGATCGGGCTCGCCCGGCCCTGACCGCCTTCCTGGCCGCAGTCGAGCCGGGCTTCCTCAGGGGAGGGCGGCTCATCTACCTCGGCGCCGGGACGTCCGGGCGCCTCGGGGTGCTCGATGCCTCCGAAGCGCCGCCGACCTTCCAGGTGCCGCCCGACCGGATCATCGGCCTGATCGCCGGCGGAGACGGCGCCTTGCGCCGCTCCAGCGAGGGCAAGGAGGATGATCCCGCTGGCGCGGTTCCCGAACTCACCGCGCTGGGATTGCGGGCGGACGATGCGGTGCTCGGCATCGCCGCGGGAGGCAGCACCCCCTACGTGCTGGGAGCCCTGCGCTGGGCGGCTGCGCGCGACCCCCGCCCGGTGTGCGGACTGCTCGCGTGCTCGCCGGTCGAACAGCTTCCGCAGGGAATCCTCCCCCTCGTGGTCGCAACCGGCCCCGAAGTGATCACCGGCTCGACGCGCATGAAGGCGGGCACCGCCACCAAACTCGCGCTCAACACCATCTCGACGACCCTCATGGTTCGGGCCGGCAAGGTCTACGAGAACCTGATGGTCGATGTGCGCGCGACCAACGACAAGCTGCGCGACCGCGCCGCGCGCATCGTGTCAACCTTGACCGGCCTGGCGCGGGCCGAGTCGTTCGTTGCGCTGGATGCCGCTGGTGGTTCAGCGAAGGTCGCGGTAGCGATGGTGCGCCGTGGATTGGAACGTGAACACGCCGAACGGCTGCTCGCCGCCGCAGGCGGACGTCTCGACCACGTGCTCGACCGCGTCGAGGGTTGATGACCCCCGTACTGCGCAAACCCGCCCCCGGCGGCTAGAGTCCTCCGCCGCAGATGATCACCCGACCACCACGTCTGCGCACTCCGTTGTTGTTCCTATTGGGCATCGTCGTCCTCGCGCTGGTCGCGGACCGTGTCCCGGTCCTCGAACTCGCCGATCGCCTGTCCGGCTGGATCCAGTCGCTGGGCGCGTGGGGTGTGCTCGCCTACATCGTGGTCTTCGCCTTGTGGGGGCTGGTCCTACCCAAGGGTCCGCTGCTCGCCCTGGCCGGAGTCGCCTTCGGTCTGCGCGATGGACTGTTGTTGGCCTACATCGGCAGCACCGCGACGGTCGTGCTCGGTTTCGGGCTGGCGCGCGTGCTGGCCCGTCGGCGGATGCAGGCCTGGATGGCGCAACGCCCATGGGCTCAAGCCTGGGAACACGCGCTTTCTGAGCAGGGCGGGCGCCTGGTGCTGCTGCTGCGGCTGAGCCCGATGATCCCGGGGCATCTCCAAAATTTCCTCTATGGATGCTCGCGCATCCGATTGCGCACCTGCCTCGCCGCGACCTGGTTGGGCATGCTGCCCTACACCCTGCTGTGCGTGGGCGCCGGTGCCGCCGCCAGCCCCGAGACCCGGGCCACGCTCGCCCTGGAAGGCGGCTGGGTGTGGGCCCTGGCCATCGCCGGCCTGGTCGCCACCGCGATCGCTGGTCGCAGTGTGTGTTCGCTGGCGCGTCGGCGGCTCGCCGAACTGGCGCCGGTGGGCGCGGCGCAGGCAGCCTAAAAGACTGCTAGCCGTTCCCTGCGACCGCCGCGGTACTGGCCCGCGCGGCGAGCATCGACGGCAGTCTGGTCAGCGACGGCAGCGGCCGACCACCCAGGCCATCGAGCAGCAGCCGTGCCGCGGTGTCGCCGAGCGCCGCCAAGGGTGGCGTCATCGACGACAGACCCTCGGTGCGCGCGGCGTCCTGATCGTCGAACCCGATCAGGCCGAGCGCCTTGCCGCGGCGCGACAGTCGTCGGTCCAGCGCCCGGTAGAGGTCGAGGGCCATCGCGTCGTTCGCCGCCTGGATCCCGAGCGGTCCGCTGGCCTGCACCAGCGCGGCATCGACGCGCGCGAGCAGATCCACCGCGCGCGCGCTCGGTGTGCGCAACTGCCATGCCGGTGCGCGCATGCCGGTGTCCGGCCGCTCGACGCGCAGGCGCAGCTGGGACTGGCACATCAGCGCGACGGCCTCG
>JACDEC010000607.1 GCA_013816645.1 Planctomycetota bacterium | reverse complement strand
AGACCGGCGAAGCGCAGGTGCTCGAGCGCGGCGGCGGCCGCCTGCTCCTCGCCGCGGCGGAAGGCGGGCAAGCGCAGCGCCGCAGCGAGCGGATTGGCCCACCGCCAACGCCGCGCGCTGGCCATGGCCACGAGCAGGTTCTCGCGGCAGGTCATCTCCTTGAACAGGCGGATGTTCTGGAAGGTGCGGGCGATGCCGCGGGCGAAGACCAGGTCCGGAGTCCGGCGCGTTCCCCACCAGACGTTGAACGCGCCCGCGCCGCCGACCAGTGCGCCGACGATCGCCGGCCAGGGGCCGTGGCCGACCAGGTGCTTCCAGGCGCTGGCCAGCGCGCTGGCCCACGGGAAGGGCTGCTGGTAGCGGTAATGCGCGAGGATCGCCGCGTCCCAGAGGTCCTCGACCGCATAGCCGATCTGGAAGGCGACCGCGCAGGCGATGGCGACGACGGCGATGCGCAGCGCGGTGCGCGCATCAAAGGTGCGGGCGATGGTGCGCCCGGCGAAGCGGATGTCGCCGGCGCTGGCGGGGTGCAGCGCGGTGATTGCGTTGAACACCGTGGTCTTGCCCGCGCCGTTGGGACCGATCAGCGAGACGATGCGTCCGCTGTCGACGCTGAAGGACACGCCGTCGACCGCAGTCAGCCCGCCGAAGCGCACGGTCAGGGCGTCGACCGACAGCAGGGGGGCGGCGTCGCTCACGTCGCACCGCCGGGCACCGCGTCGTCGGCGATTTCTCGGCGCACCCGCCGCGAGGGCAGCAGGCCCTCGGGCCGGTAGCGCATCATCAGGATCAGGGTCAGGCCGAAGATCAGGTACTTCCAATTGGTCGGCGACATCAGCACGTTGTTCGAGGTCGCATCGCCCTGCCAGAGCTTGATCAGCGCGTCGAGCTTGGTGAGCACGATGGCGTTGAAGCCGACCATGATCAGCGCGCCGAGCAGCACGCCGTTGATGTTGCCCATGCCACCGAGGATGACGATGCACAGCGCGAGCACCGAGACGTTGAAGTCGTAGCTCGCCGGCTCGCTCGACGAGCTGATCGAGCAGGCCATCAGCGCCCCGGACAGCGCGCATAACGCGGCGCCGCCGGCGAAGGCGCCGAGCTTGACCCGTGCCACGTTGACGCCCATGCAGCGCGCGGCGAGTTCGTCCTCGCGCACCGCGATCAGGGTGCGCCCCATCGGCGAGCGTTCGAGCCGACGCAGCAGCACCACCACCACGGCCAGGATGGCGAGGTAGAGGTAGAACCACGGTTGCCACTGCGCACCCATGGCCTGGACGGTGACGAAGGGAACCCGCGGCGGCGGCAGGGGGTTGATGCTCTGGCTGCCGAAGGTGATGACGTCGAGGTTACGCAGCAGGTCCTGGACGATCTCGCCGAAGCCCAGGGTGACGATGGCGAGGTAGTCGCCGCGCAGGCGCATGGTTGGCAGCCCCAGCACCCCCCACGATCAGCGTGCCGAGCAGGCCCCACCAGAAGCCGACCTGGAAGGGATAGACCTCGCAGGTCAGGATGGCGAAGGCGAAGGCGCCGATCGCCATGAAGGCCGCCGCGCCGAGGTTGAGCATGCCGGTGCAGCCGACCACCAGGTTCAGCCCGAGGCCGAGGATGGCGAAGTACAGCACCGGCACGAGATCGTAGCCGAAGCGCAGCTTGGGCGGCAGAGCCAGGTCGATCAGCGGCAGCAGCGCCACCGCCGCGAGCAGCGCCAGGGGTTTCCACCAGGAGGGGAGCCGGCTCACACCTTCTCCCGCGCTGGGGATCCGAGGATGCCGGAAGGCCGGAACACCAGGATCAGGATGAGCACCGCAAAGACCATCACGCTGGCCCATTCGTCGGAGAGCGCGAACTGGGTGTAGGAGCGGACCAGGCCGATGACCAGCGCGCCGATCACCGCGCCGGGCAGGTTGCCGATGCCGCCGAGCACCGCGGCGGTGAACGCGTCCATGCCGCCGCGGAATCCCATCTGGAAGGAGATGGTGTTGCTGTACAGCGAGGCGATGACGCTGGCCACGCCGGCGAGCGCGCCGCCGATCACGAAGGTGCGGCCGATCACCCGATCGACGTCGATGCCCATCAACCGGGCCGCGACCGGGTTCTGCGCGCAGGCGCGCATCGCCCGTCCCAGGCTGGTGCCCTTGATCAGCCAGGTCAGCAGGCCGAGCAGCGGCAGGGTCACGGCGAAGACCAGCACCTCCTTGGCGCGGATCTCCACCGGCGCATCCGCGCCGAGCAGGTTGGCGTTGCCGAGCAGCTCGGGAAAGCTGCGCGGCGAGGCCGCCGAATTGCCGCCGCCGAACACGTCCATGGGCAGGCCGCCCCAGAACATGCCGAGGTTGACGAACACGAACGACACGCCGATCGCGCTGACCAGCACGGTGAGTTTGGGCGCATGGCGGATCGGGCGGTAGACCAGCCGATCGACGCCCCAATTGACGGTCGCGCAGAACAGCGGCGCGACCACCAGCATGGCGCTGATCGCCACCCACGCCGTGGCTCCGCTAGCGTCCGCCCAGCCGCAAGCCCCCAGCAGGGTC
>JACDEC010000118.1 GCA_013816645.1 Planctomycetota bacterium | reverse complement strand
GGCACCACCACGCGCGCCCGCAGTTCGAATCCCCCGTCCGGCGGCGGCCAGGGCAGCGCCGAAACCGTGGACATCGGCGTGGCGAGGATGACCTCCTGCGCGCCGACTTCCTTTGTGGTGATTGGGGCCAGCAGGCAGCAGGCGAGGAGCAGTGTGCGCATCAAGTCCGGGGCACTCAGACCACGCGGTCGTTTGCCAGGGGCTGACCGCGCTGCCAGGCCACGGTGTTCTCCGCCGCGCCCATCTCCATGGCGTAACGGCCGTCGTGGCTGCAGCTGCCTTGGTGGCAGCACAGGAACACGTTGGGCAGATCGCGCAGCGGACCGAGGTACGGTTCCTGGCGATAGACGTCGAGCGCGGCGCCGCCGAGATGGCCATCGGCCAGGCAGCGGTGCAGCGCGTCCTCGTCGAGCACCTCGCCGCGGCAGGTGTTGAGCAGGAAGCCACCCTTGGGCATCAGGCGCAGCTGACGCTCGGTGACGATGTCCTCGGTGGTCTCGTCGTAGGGCAGATGGACGGTCACGCCGAGGCTGCGGCGGAACAAGTCATCGAGCCCGACATAGGTGACACCGTGCTGCTGGGCCCACGCCTGGTCTTCGCGGATGTCGTGCGCCAGCACCTGCATGCCGAAGGCGCGCGCGAGCACCGCGACCTGCTTGCCGATGCGTCCGCAGCCGAGGATGCCGAAGGTCTTGCCCTGCCAGAGCACGCCGGTGAAGCGTTGCCATTTCCCGACGCGCATCCCTTCGTGCGCCTCGACCAGTCGGCGGCTGACCGAGAACAGCATGCCGAACACCTCTTCGACGACGCTGCGCGCCGGCGCGTCGGGCGTGTAGGTGACGGCGATGCCGTTGGCCTTGCAGAAGTCGACATCCAATCCATCGAGGCCGACCCCGACCCGTGCGACGTGCTTGAGTCGGGGAAGTCCACGGGCGAGGACCGCGCCGGGCAGCGGCTCGGTGCCGGCGAGCAGCACGTCGACGTCGCCGAGCAGCGCCGCGGTCTCCTCGGGCGTATGCTTGCGCCGGTAGGGCGACAGGCGCACCTCGAAGCCCGCGTTGCGCAACAGGTCGACGGGATCGGGACTGGAGATGCCGAACGGATAGCTGGTGACCTGGGCGATGGCGCGCATGGGTCGCGCATGCTAGTGTCCTGTCCGACAAATTCACTGCATCTGGCTTGGCCGCGGTGGCCGTCTGCTGCGTTGCGCGAACCTTGCGGTAGCGCTGCTACCGCTGCGTTTCACGCGCCTTGCATCCAGTCACCGGGGCCGGCGCCATCTGCAGCGAATTTGTCGGACAAGACACTAGCTGATCGTCTTGACCGTGCCGGTCTGGTCGTCGAGCCCAGCCAAGCGGCGCAGATGGGGATAGATGAACTCGCGGGTCAGGATCCGCGCGGTGGCCGCCAGCGGTACCGCGAGCAGCACGCCGACGCCGCCGAGCAGGGTGCCGAAGGCGAGGATCGACACCACGATCAGCACCGGGTGCATCTCGACGCCCTTGCCCATGATCCCCGCGATCAGCACCGGCTCGAGCCCCTGGATGACCACAAAGGTGATCGCCACCGTCACGTACTGCCAGGTTTCGGTGCCCGGCGCGATGTAGAGCAGCATCACCACCGGCACCAGGATCAGCACCGCGGCGAGCGGCACGGCGGTGCCCAGGCCCATGAGCAGGCCGAGGACCAGGAAGCTGGGCACGCCGGCGATGAAGAAGCCGAGCGAGGCGATCAGCCCGAGGATGAAGCAGATGGCGAGTCGGCCGCGGAAGAAGGCGCCGACCACCAGGTTGATCTCGGCGAGGATGCGCAGGGTGCGTTCACGGTGGCGCAAGGGGATGTGTTCGACGATGGTCGCGCTCACCCGGCGCAGGTTCAGGCTGAAGAAGTAGCCGTAGACCGGCACCAGCAGCAGGGTGATCGCCCAATAACCGAAGCCTTTGAGGATCGCGCCCACGCGGGTGAACACGCTGCCACCGCCGACGCGCTCCCAGTATTCGCGGGCGACCTGGTCGAACGGCTTGGCTTCCTCCTCGGTCGGCGCGGCCTTGTCGAGCGGATCATGGGCGACCGGATCCTCGGACTTGAGCAGGCCCTTGGCGACCAGGTAGGCCTTGGCCCGCACCAGCGCGCTGCTGTCGTGCGCGCCGTTGGCGTTGAGGTCGCGGGTCAGCGGCTCGCCCTTCTGCCAGATGCCGTCGTTCGCGCCGCTGCCGTCGGGCAGGCCGACGTCGCGGAACTGGTCGCCGACGAAGGCGATGTTGTAGAAGTAGCGCCCTTCCTGCCAGGCCTTGGGCAGCGAGATCGCCAACACGCCGAGCAGCACGATCAGCCCGCCGCCGAAGACCAGGGTGACCGCGACCTTGCGCGGGATGCCGCCGCGCGAGATCGACGACACCAGCGGGTCGAGCATGTACGCCAGCACCAGGCCGACGAGCAGGGGGGTGAGCACCGCGGAGAGCGCATGCAGCACCCAGACCAGGGCGATGATGCCGAGCGCCTCGATCAGGATCCGTGCCCATGGGTTGCGGAACAGATCGATGATGTTGCGCGGCTGGTCCATGGGCGAACAGGGTAGCAGGCAGCGTTCGGGGGCCAGGGGCCAGGTGCCGGTCCCACCGACCCCCACCCCCTGGCCCCCGACCCCTGTCCCGCCATGATCCTGCCGTGCTCAGCAAACGGGTCATCATCTGCCTCGATGTGCGCGCCGGCAAGGTGACCAAGGGCGTCAAGTTCCAGGGCAACGTCGACCTCGGCGATCCCGTCGAGTACGCGAAGCGCTATTACGACCAAGGCGTCGACGAGCTGGTGTTCTACGACATCACCGCCTCGGCCGAGAAGCGCGGGTTGTTCGTCGATGTGGTGCGGCGGGTCGCCGAGGTCATCTTCATCCCCTTCGCCGTCGGCGGGGGCATCGGCTCGGTCGCGGCGATGCGCGAGGTGCTGCTCGCCGGCGCCGAGAAGGTCTCGATCAACTCGCCGGCCGTGCGCACGCCGCAGCTGATCGATGACGGCGCGCGCGCCTTCGGCGCCCAATGCATCGTGCTCGGCATCGACGCCAAGCGGGTGGCTGCGACCGCTGCGCTGCCCAGCGGCTACGAGGTGGTGATCGACGGCGGCCGCACCCCGACCGGCAAGGATGTGGTCGCCTGGGCCAAGGAGGCGGAGTCGCGCGGCGTCGGAGAGATCTGCCTGAACGCCATCGACACCGATGGCGTGCGCAAAGGGTACGAACTCGCCATCACCCGGCTGGTGGCCGACGCGGTCGGCGTGCCGGTGATCGCCTCGGGCGGCGGCGGCGAACCGGCGCATCTCGTCGACGCGGTCACCAGCGGTGGCGCGGACGCCGCGCTGATCGCGAGCATGGTGCATTACGGGGACTACACGGTGCCCGACATCAAGCGCGCGATGCGCGCGGCGGGCGTGGTGGTGCGGTGAGGGTGCTGGTGGCGCTGGTGCTGGCTGCGGGCTTGGCCGCCGCTGATGTCGCGGCGCCGACGCCCGGCGACGAGGTCGTCCGGAGGCGCGCCGAGGAGGCGATGCGTGCGTTCCAGCAGGATGGAGATCGACCGGTCGCGCGGCCGCCCGATCAAGAGACCGTCGAGGCCATCGCTGAGATCGAGAATCTGCTCGCCGAAGCCGAGGCGTTCATCAAGACCCCGGCGTTCGCGCTGAAGGCGGGCGACTGCTTCGTGCATGCGGCCAAGCGACTGCGCGGATTCGATGTCGAGCAGCGCAAGGGGTTGGGGAAGCGTTACGAGGCGGCGACGGATCGGCTCAATGCGTTGGGCAAGCTGTTGGCGAGTGGCGCGGCGCTGGCGGTGCCGGGGGTGGATCCGCGGGATCCGGGGGAGGCCGTGGAAGCGAAGCCGGCGCCGGTTCGGGTCGAGGCGTCGCCGTAGGGATTATCGCTCCGACGAGAGTGCAGGTTGCTGCCCCGCCATTCCCTGCGCCCGCTTTCGCGGCGTGTCCTCGGCCAGAACGGCCTGCGGTACACCGCTGTCGCAGGCTTCGGTCACCCCTCCGGGGCGCGCTCCGCGCGTGGCTTGGAACACCCCGTGCTTTCAATTCCCCCTGGCGTGTCATCCTGACGCGCCCTACGGATCCGAGCCATGGCCAAACGCGACTATTACGAGGTGCTGGGCGTCGAAAAGGGCGGCAGCGTCGACGAGATCAAGAAGGCGTACCGCAAGCTCGCGATGAAGCACCACCCGGACCGCAATCCGGGCGACAAGGACGCCGAGACCAAGTTCAAGGAGGCCGCAGAGGCCTACGAAGTCCTGTCCGATGAGCAGAAGCGCCAGCGCTACGACCAGCTTGGCCATGCTGGCGTCGACGGCATGGGCCACGCGGGCCAGGGCTTCCACTCCATGGAGGACATCTTCGCCGCCTTCGGCGATGTCTTCGGCGGTGGCTCGATCTTCGACGGGCTGTTCGCCGGCGGCGGTCGCGGCGGCGGCGCGCGCAACCAGGGCGCGAGCCTCAAGCTCGGTCTCGAGATCACGTTTCGCGAAGCCATCTTCGGCTGCACCAAGACCATCGACCTCAAGCGCAACGAACCCTGCGAAACCTGCAAGGGCAGCGGTGCCAAGGCCGGGACCAAGGCGGTGACCTGCACGGTCTGCGCCGGCCACGGCATCGTGCGCCAGGGCCAAGGCTTCTTCGTGGTGCAGACCACCTGCCCGCAGTGCCACGGCTCTGGCAAGTTCATCCCCGAGCCGTGTCCGACCTGCCGTGGCGCGGGCGCCTCGCCCAAGAAGGTCACGATCAAGGTGCGCATCCCCGCCGGGGTCGAGGACAGCAGCCGCCTGCGCGTCGCCGGCGAAGGCGAAGGCGGTCGCGACGGCGGACCGCGCGGCGACCTCTACGTCTACATCAGCGTCAAGGCCGACCCGTTCTTCGAGCGTCACGAGGACGACGTGGTCTGCAAGATCCCGGTCGGCTACGCGCAGGCCGCGCTCGGCGCCGAGATCGAGGTGCCGACGCTCGATGGCAGCGCCAAGCTGCGCATCCCCGCGGGCACCCAGCCCAACGAGGTGCTGCGCATGCGCGGCCAGGGCGTGCCCGGCCGCGGCAGCGCGCGCGGCGATCAGCTGGTGGTCGTGCAGGTGACCGTGCCCAAGCGCACCACCAAGCGCCAGGAGGAGCTGCTGCGCGAACTCGGGACCATCGAGGACGCGTCCGGCGAGCAGAAGTCGTTTTTCGACCGATTGAAGAGCGTGTTCGAGTGACCGGTTCGCTGGCGACCGCCGGCGACGATGATCAGGACCCGAGAGCCCAGCCATGAATGAACCCGCCAACGACCAGCACGAAGCCACGGGAGAGCCTGCCCCGGCGGACGATGCCACCGAGCAGATCGCCGACGGCGTCGTCGAGGCGGTGTCGGCGACCGAGTTCGCGGCGCTGAAACTCGAAGCTCGCGAACTTAAGGACCGGCTGGTGCGCCTGCAGGCCGAATTCGACAACGCGCGCAAGCGCCTGCGTCGCGAAGCCGACGAGGCCGGGACCCGCGCCATCGCGCGCATGGTCAAGCCGGTGCTGACCGAGATGGACAATCTTTCGCGCGCCATCGCCGCAGCCAAGCCCGAGGCCTTCGCCGAGTTCGCCACCGGGGTGAGCATGATCCGCGAGAACCTCGGCGCGGCCCTGACCTCGACAGGACTCGAGCTGGTGCCCAGCGAGGGCGTCTTCAACCCGGCGTTCCACGAGGTCATCGCCGAGGTCGAGCAGGCGGATGCGCCGCGCGGCACGATCGTCGAGGTTCACCGCCCGGGCTACCGCCTGAAGGACCAGCTGGTGCGCGCCGCCCAGGTCGTGGTGACCAAGCCGCCGCCGATTGGCTGAACGTCACACCACCGCGGCCCCGGACGGGCTCGGCGTTGGCAGGAAGGTTCGCCAACTAGGCTGCTGGCATGACCGTCCGCCGCGCTGGTGCCATGCTGCTCGTTCTCGCCGTGATGCTGGCAGCCGGCTGTTCGCCGCGAGCCTCGACCAGTGGCGCCAGTCGCATGCACTCGCCGTCGATGTCGGATCCTTCTCCGATCGGCAGTGCGTCCGGCGAGACCAAGGAATACCTGACCTACGATCCCTGAGGGGGTTGCGATAAAGAAGGAACCCCGGGCGCTGGGCGCCCGGGGTTTGCGTATCGTTTCATCGCGTGGTCCACCAATCCACGGCGCCAATCCAGTTCCGACCACTCCACCTCAACCCGATCCACTCCTGTTCACCACTCCACCGGGTCCACCACTCCGTTCCACTCCACCCCAGTGCACCACTCCAGTTGCGCGGCCGGACCGCTCCGGGGCGCGTTGAGCTTGATCGTAAGGAGAGGGGCATGGATGCGACGTCTGGTCAGGAGAGGTTGAACAGTCGGGATGAACCTTTCTGCGCCCGGTGATGACAAGAAAAGACCCCGGGCGCTGGGCGCCCGGGGTTTGCGTATCGTTTCATTGCGTGGTCAACCAATCCACGGCGCCAATCCAATTCCCACCACTCCACCTCGGCCCAATCCACTCCAGATCCACCATTCCACTCGTCCACCACTCCCGTCCATTCCACTCCGATCCATTCCGTCGCTATCCACCACCATCACCCTGAGTCGGGGGCGCCTTGCGCCGCTGCCGTGCTCCGATGGCGGGATCCTAGGCCGTCCCGGCGCAGAGCGACGGCATGAGTGGGCAGCTTGAACAGCCAGATGCCGTTCGCCGTGCTCGATCCGATCAGACCAGCGGCCGGTCCACTTCGACGGGCTGCACGTAGTCGACGCCGTCGAGTTCAAAACCATAGAGCTGGCGGAATTCGCGTTTGAACCCGGCGTAATCGCTGGTTTCGAGCAGGTTCTCGCTGGTCACGGACTCCCAGCGCTTCTGCGCCTCCTGCTGGACGTCGGCGCGCATCTCCCAGTCGTCGATGCGCACGCGGCCGTGCTCGTCGAGCTTGGGTTCCTTGCCCGGCCCGAGGTGATCGCGCCACAACCGCACCATCTGCTCGATGGTGCCCTCGTGGCAGCCCTTCTCCTTCATGACCTTGTAGAGCAGCGAGATGTACAGCGGCACCACCGGGATGGCGCTCGAGGCCTGGGTCACCAGCGCCTTGTTGACGCTGACCACGGCGCGGCCGCCGACCTTGGCGCGCAGCTGGGCATCGAGCTGCTTGGCGGTGGCTTCGAGGTGGTCCTTGGCGCGGCCGATGGTGCCGGCGCGGTAGATGGCGTGGGTGATCTGCGGGCCGATGTAGCTGTAAGCGACGGTGCGGCAGCCCTTGGCCAGCAGGTCGGCCTTGGTCAGCGCCTCGATCCACATCGCCCAGTCGTCGCCGCCCATCACCTTGACCGTCGCCTCGATCTCGGCGTCGACGGCGGGATTGATGGTGATCGGCTTCACCTGGTCGGCGTCGAGGTCGATGGTCTTGGCGGTGTACGACTGACCGATCGGCTTGAGCACGCTCGCGTAGGTGGTGCCGGTGGCGGGATCGGTGCGCTTGGGCGTGGCCACGCTGTAGACGATGTAGTCGAGCTTGCCGAAGCGCGCCTTGAGCGCGTCGACCACCGCCTGCTTGCCCGCGGCGGCGAAGGCGTCGCCATTGATGGTCTCGACCTTCCGGCCGCTGTCCTTGGCCAGGCGGTGGACCTCGGCGAGGTTGTACCAGCCGGCCGAACCCGCCTTCTCGCCCTGCGGCGGGCGCTCGAAGCAGGCGCCGAGCACGTTGGCGCCGTGGCCGAAGGCGAGGGTGATCAGCGAGGCCAGGCCGTAGCCCGCGCTCGAGCCGATCACCAACGCATTGGCGATGCCCTTGCCCGGTCCGGCCTTGGTCGCGACGTCGATCTGGCGACGCACGTTGGCGGCGCAACCCGCGGGGTGGGCGGTGAGGCAGATGAAGCCGCGGATGCGGGGATTGATGACGACCTTGGCCATGGGGATCCTCGGGGGAGCGGGAACGCTAGCGCGCTCCAGACGCGGTGCCAACGACGGGATATGGTGGAAGCGGCGGTTGGCTCGGCACCCGGCGCTGGGTGCTGGGCGATGGCCCACGTGTTCGAGTGCTGGTGAGGCTTCGAACCCTGGGACCGCGGGCGCCCTCGCCCGCTCGAATGGAAGCGACCGCGGTCCAGGGA
>JACDEC010000117.1 GCA_013816645.1 Planctomycetota bacterium | reverse complement strand
GACCGGCGCGGGTCCCGCGGTGGTGATCGACGCGGTGGGCCGCGGCGAGGTCTGCGTCCAGGCGGTGATGGCCGCGGCGCATTTCGGGCAGGTGGTGATCCTGGGCACGCCGCGACAGCCGGTGACCGGCGACCTCGCCGCAGTATTCAACGCCATCCACTGCCGGTGGCTGACCGTGCGCGGCGCCCTGGAATGGAACCTGCCGACCTATCCGGTGATCGGGCTGCGCGACTCGTTGCTGAGCAAGCAGCAGCAACTCCTCGACTGGATCGCCCGCGGCGAACTGCGGATGGCCGAGCTGATCTCCCATCGCCTGCCGCCGAAGTCGGCCAAGGAAGCGTACGAAGGACTGCTACGTGAGCCCGAACGGTATACCGGGGTGCTCTTCGATTGGCATGCGAAGACCGCGTAAGTTATTTACTACAAGACACTTGAAATCGATGAGCGCGCTCAGGCCAAAGCCCTGGAATTTAAGTCATCATATGACATGATGACGTCATGTACTCAATCCTTCCGCCCCTTGCCCGATCGGCCATTCCTGGGGTAGAGGTGCCTATGCGGTCTGTTGCTCCCACGAACACGCCGACTCGCCCAGCACCGGCCCGGGGCCCGCATCCGGCGGGTGCCGGCTTCATCCTGATCGAGCTGCTGGTGGTGATCTCGATCATCGCCATCCTCGCCTCGTTGCTGTTGCCAGGGATCTCGCTCGCCCGCTCTGCAGCGCAACGCATCTCCTGCGCCTCGAATCTCCGTCAAGTCGGAGCGGGGATGTTCGCCTACGCCAGCGACAACAACGACGCGATCGCCACCTACAGCCTGACCCACACCATGGACTTCTCCTACCCCAATGGCTGGTCCGATCCGGTATCCTGGATGAGCGGATACGGACCGCTGCGGCACATCACCTACGGCGGCTACCTCGACGTCGGCGACACCAAGAACCTGTCGTCGCGCTGGCCGACGGTGTGCAGCTCATTCCTCGCCTACGAGGTGCCGCAGTGGTTCCCGACGCTTGGTCAGGGCCGAGACACCGTCTACGCCACAGGCGGGACCTACGCTTTCAATTCCCAGCTCGATCAATCGCTGACCGTCGACGGCACCGGCGCGGCGATGGGCATGTCGGCGATACCCAGGGCGTCGGAGCGGTTCATCTACGGCGAAGGCTACCACTGGCAGGCCCGGGTAGTCACCAACGATCCCGCGGGCGTGTGGAGCAGTTTTTCGATGTGGTACGGGCATCGCGGCATGTCCAACGCGCTCTTCGGCGATGGTCACGTCGAGTCGCTGAGCAAGTCGCGGGTCGCGATCAGCGCGTCGTGGCCGGCCCACGCGTTCGGCGCCGACACCACGCTCGGCTTCCCGTGGTGAGGTGAGCCGCGCGTCAGTGGGTTCTACCCAGCGGTCGGCAGGAAGGTGATCATCACGGTTCCCGACACCAGCACCACCGGGCCGCCTTTGCCGAGCCGGCTGATCGTGGCCTCCATCGCGGTTCCTGCGCCGTCGTCGACGCGCAGCAGCATGGCGCCGCCATCGGCGAACAGCACCGTACCGTGCACGGTCGAACCGTCATTCATCACCAGGGTGACCTGCCCAGGAGCGGGTGAGCCGATGTCGAAGGAGGCGACCTCGTGGATGCGCGGCCAGGGCCGCGGCTGCGCTGGCGTCTCGCCGATCGGGTCCGGGCTGCGAATCCAGCTGCCCTCGAGCGCTTCGCGGGCCGGTCGCGGCAGATCGTCGCTGCGGAAGAAGGCGATGGCGAAGCTCACGCACACGATCGCCGCCACGATCACAGCGGCGGCGCGCAGGGGCGGGGGTAGCCAGCGTCCAAGGGCCATGGGATCTCCCGGGAACAAAGTCACATGATGACTCTTGAAGTGTTTCCAGGGTGGCCTGCCGCGCAAGCCTTGCATCTCAACCGACAAGTCATCATATGACTCAGCGACCAAGCCCGTTCTCCTTCCGCCCAAGGTGCTTGCCATGACCGCCCCGCGCCGACTCGCCGCCCTCGTCCTCCACTCCAGCCTGGCGGCGCTCGCCGTGGTCGCTCCCGCCGCCGAACGCGAACTGCCGATCCACCGCCCGGGTGCCTGCGCGGTGGCGCCCCGCCCCGGCGACACGGTGTCGCTGGCGCACGCCGAGCGGCACCTCGGCATCACCTACGACGTCGCGGTCAATCGCAGCCACCGCGTGGGCCACCAGACCCTGCGCATCGGCGGCTTCCGGCTGATGCTGGCCACCAGCGTGCCGGTCCGGCCCGACGAGGCCCGCGTCGCCTTCGCCGCCTGCGGCCTCGACGAGGGCATCCAGCTGCGTCCGCTGCTCGTCGACAGCACCGGCGAGGAGCTGAGCTACTCGCCGCACGAAGCGGACCTCCTGCTCACCGGCGGTCGCGGCGCCTGGCGGGATTGGCGGACCTGCGTCTTCGCCGCGTCCGAGGCGGGCGGCGCGCAGCAGGACATCTACGAGAGCTCCGGTGGCGACGACAATGCATGGCCCGACGGATCGCTGACCCTGATCGGTTTCGAAGCGCGGCTGATCGACCCCGAGGGCGACAAGTCGACCGCGCTGCGCAAGCAGGGGACCATCACCCTCGGGCGCGTGGTCCTGGCGCCCAGCATGCTCGCCGAGCACGACCCGGTCTGCTACGCCGACGCCTGCTTCAGCGAAGCCGGGCGCTATCGGGTGGCCATCGAGGCGCGCGCGTCGTTCCAGGGCCTGCCGATCGCTGAAGATGTCCGCGAGATCGCCTATGATCCCGCCGACCCGCTCAGCCGCGGCCAGCGCCTGGTGTTAAACGACCAGGGCCAGCGCCTGAGCTGGATACGCATGCGCGCGGTGCGTGATGGCGCGATCGCCACCGAGTGGGAGCGGCGCTGGGAGCGCGACGTCGCGCCCGCGGCCACGGCCCCGGCGACCATCGATCCCGATCGGGCCCCCGCCATCGGGCGTATGCGCTTCAACCCGCTGGCCAACGTCGGCGGGTCCTACGCCGATGGCCAGGCGCTGCGCGTCACCGTGCGCGTCTTCGCCGGGCCCGCGCCGCGCACGGCGACACTGCGCTGGTCGCTCGCGCCGATGGCCTTCAGCAAAGCCCTCGCCGAGGGCGAGGAGCGCGTCGACTTCGCCGGGAAGCCGTTCCGCGATGTCGTGGTCGCGGTGCCAGCGGGGCAGTCCGGCGCGGCGTTCACCCTGCAGGCGGTGCTCGCCGAGGACGGCGCGCAGGTCGACCGTGGCGAGTACCGCTTCGGCGTGAGTCCGGCGACGATCCCCGCGCTCACCAGCCGCGTCGGGCTGACCCGCGGCCGCGCATACGTGAAGAACCAGCCCTACCAGCGCACGACCTACCTGCCGCCCGAAGGCCAGCGTTTCCCCGATATCGACGCGGCGGTCGCCCATTTCGCCGCGATGCTCGACCAGACCGCGGCGGTCACCCCGTACGTCACCTACATGATCGACCTCGCCGAGTTCGAGGTCCTGCCCGGCGTGTACGACCTCGACTTGCTCGACCGCATCCACGACGCCGCTGCCGACCGCGGCTGCGCGCTGACCATCCGCTTCGGCCATTCCCAGCAGAACAGTCCCTACCGTTGGCATCCCTACACCCGGCCGCGGACCTGGGACGGGGCCGCCGCAAAGGGCCACCACTACTACGGCGCCTTCGCCGTCGCCGACGAGGAGTTCGTCGCGGGCTGGCTGCGCGCGCTGCGCGTCGTGCACGACCGCTACGCCCGCCATCCCGCCTTCCAGGGCTACTACCTGATGCAGCCGAGCGGCGAATGGAACGTGCCCGACCAGCCGTGGAACGGCACCATCACCGGCTACGCGCGGGTCGACGCGACGGCGTTCCGGCGCTGGCTGCGCGAGACCGTGAAGCTCGACCTCGCCGGGCTCAACGCCCGCTGGGGCTGCAACTTCGCCTCGTGGGATGACGTCCTGCCGCCCGCGCCGGATTTCACCGGCGGCACCCGCCCGGACCTGCGCCGTTCGTGGCTCGACTTCTGCCGCTTCAAGCGCTCGCTCGAGGAAGGCTGGTTCCCGCGCGTCTGCGCCGAGATCCGCGGCTACGATCGCGACCACGTGGTGATCGTCTACGGCGGCCTGGGCGATGACGCGGGTCGCGACGTCCTCCTCGAGCACGCGGATTACCTGCACAACGGCGGCAACCACTTCCTCCAGGGAGAGGGCGGGCTGACCGCCGCGTGGGAGCGGGGCCTGGGCTGGATCACCGAGCCGCACCATCCCCACCGCTGGGCGGCCTACGGCGATCCGGCCGAACGCGGTTGGGTCTTGGACTGGTCGGTGTTCGTGATGACCGCCCAGGCCGGTGGCGGCGGCGCGAACCTGCACGTGTACTACCACCCGTCCCCGTCACTGGGGTTGGTCGCGCACCAGGGCGGCCACAATGCGTTGGACCGCATGCAGCAGTACCGGCCGATCCTCGGCGAGCTGCACGGCATGCGCCTGGTCGACGTGCCCAAGCAGGTCGCCGTGCTCCAGGACGACGACACGCTGTTCTGCAAGCACCGCACGGTCTTCGCCTCGCGCCGCGAGGATCTGCGCCGCTGGTTCGAACTGCTCAAGGCGGATTCGGTGCCCTTCGAGTCCTTCGACGCCGCGCGCGCCGATCGTTACAAGCTGCTGGTGCTCAACCCGCTCGACGAAGTGATGGGCGGAGCTTCCCTGGAGACCGTGGAGCGCCTGGTCAAGGCGGGCGCGACGGTGCTGGTGTCGGGGCGCGCCGGACGCTTCTGCCCGGATCTCGGCACGGATGAGTACCCGCTGCTGCGCCGGCTCGGCATCGCGGTGCCGACCGGCGAGTACCGCACCCAGGACTCCGCCGCTCCGGCCACGGTCGCCGGCGCGTCGGCGCTGTTCCCGGCCGGCGCCAGCCTGCCGTTCTACAGCCAGGCCGACAACGCCCGCGATCTCCAGGACCCGGCGATCGGCGCGCGCTTCTTCGCCTGGCCGTACCGCTGGATCCCGCGCAGCGATTACTTTGGCCGCTTCGCGCAGGCGCGACCGGGCGGCGAGGTGCTGGCGTCGTTCGCCGACGGCGGCGCGGCGCTCTCGGTGCACGCGGTGGGCAAGGGCCGCGCGGTGGTGTGCTGGGGGACTCCGCGCATCAACGCTCCCGAGCTCGCCGGCTTCATGTCGCGGCTGGCGACCTGGTGCGGGGTCGTCGATCCCAGCGTCGGCCGGGCGATCCCGCACATGCTCGAAGGGCGCAACCAGCAGCTGAACCGCGGCTACGTGCTGCTCTACCAGGAACGCGCCGGGAGCTACACCGTCAAGATCCCGTCCGCGGGCGATGGCGAGTGGTTCATCGACGACATGGTGGGACAGCAGCGCTTCGGCATCCACAGCGGCGCCGAGCTGCGCGAGCGCGGCCTGAACGTGACCTTCGTCGATGGCTGCCCGCCGCTCAAGGTCCTGCGCCTGATGCCGAGCGGCGAGATCGGCGGGGACTGGGCGAAGACCTTCCGCGCTCCGTCGCCCTAGGTCCGTCCATGCCCAGCGCGCGGCCGGCGTTCTGCCACATCTACGCCCAGTTCGACCAGGTCGGCGACCTGCTGAGCGAGGACTGGGAGCATATCGCGCGGCTCGGTCTGGTCGCCGACGTGGTGGTCTCGATCGACCAGGCCGAGCGCCATGCCGCGACCCTGCGCCGGGTGCGCGACGCAGGGGGACTGGTGTCGCTGACGTGGTATCCGCGCGACGCCGACCCCCGGTGCGTCGACGCCAATTGGTGGGCTTACGACGATGAGGCCTGCGCTGGGCTGGTCGCGGTCGCGCGCGAACGCTTCGCCGCGCTCGGCCTCGGCCCGCTCGCCGCGCTGAACACCTACACGCCGGGTAACGGACTGATCCGCGCCTGCCGCGCCGCCGGCATCGGTTTCATCACCGGCTTCTGCGCGCCGACGGTCATCGAGGACGGCGGTTGGAGCATCGCGCATTACGGGTCGCCGCTCTCGCCGTACTTCGTGTCCGACGAGGATTTCCGCAAGCCGACCGCGCCGGGGGACCGCGCGGTGCTCATGGCCAGCATGGAACTGCGCAATCCCCTGGTCTGCGCCCGTCATTGGAGCGAGGGACCGTGGTGCCCGCTCAATGCCCAGGCGGCGGACCGTTGGTTGGAACCTTCGGACCAGCCGTGGCCGTTCCTGCGCAGCGCCGAGGATTGGCTGCGCCAGGGCGAACTCGATGGCGGGCAACGGTTCTTCCACCTCAACCTCCAATATTTCTTCGCTGGCGCCTGCCGCGGCCACAACCGCCACGCGCTGGAATGGCTGGCGCTGCAACGCGATCGCGGACGCCTGCAGATCGGCGGACTCAGCGTTTGGGCGGCGCGGATGCGCGCAGAGGGTGGCTTCGTGGCGCAGTCCACCTATTGGCGCGGCGAGATGGCCGGCTTCCACGTCGGCAATCGCCCGGGCTTCTACGCCGACGTCGTGGTCGACGAGTCCTTGGAACGCCAGGCGATCTTCGCCCACGGCGAGCCATTGCCGCAACGGCTCTACGATTATCGACCGGTCTGGTCCTGCCATCCCTTCCGCCCCGAGGGCGGCGATCCGATTTCTGCCGACACCGCCGGGATCAGCGTCGCTGTCGCGAGCGAGGAAGTGACGCCGCAGCACCGGCGTCTGCGGATCTCGGTCGCCAACGGTGCGGCGACCCGCCGCTTGCCCGTCGCCATCTGGGGCGAGTTGGACGGACTGAGCGCACCGTTCACCGCGGCGACGGGCGAGGCGCGGATCCTGCCGCATCCCGCGGGGGTCGGCGGGGCGCTGCTCCTCGAAGCGACCTGGGCGCTCGGGACGACCACCATCTCCGTCGACATCCATCACGCCGGCCGCCAAGTCAACGATCGTCATCGGCGCCGCTGGGGATCGCTGATCGAGGCGCAGACCTTCGTGATCGATGGACGGCCCTGCAGCGTGTTGGCGGTCCAGGCGCCGGCGCGGGTCGAACTGACGTTGCGTCCGTCGCGAGCGATCCTCGCTGGCGCGCTGGTCGAGGGACTGGTCGGCATCGAGCGATCCGCGCAGGGGCTGCCGGAGAGCGGCCTGCGCGTCATCTTCGATGGCACCCGGCTCGCCTGCTGGCATCGCGTCTGGGACCGCTGGTGCGACGAGATCGAGCTCGACGGCGTCGATCTGGCCGAGACGCACCTGCGCCAGCGCGCGCGCGCCCTGCCCGGCGCACCCGCCGACATCCCGGCGCCCGGCTATGTGCTGCACGGCGACCTGCTCGACCAGCGACGCTGGGACCTCGCCGTCGGACGGCTGGCGGGAACCACCGAGATCGCGGCGGTGGACGAGCGCCTGCGCACGCTCGAACCGCGTATGGACCGGGCGGTGATCGCTGCGCATCCCGGCGCCGACCTGCCTTGCGGCAGCATCACCAAGGTGCTCGGCCACCGCTTCGACCGGATCGCCTGCGACACCGGGTACTCCTTTCGGGAATTGTGCGCCGATTATCCCCAGGCCTGGGCACCGGGCGTGGCGGGCTGGGTGCAGTGGCGCCATCTCAACGTCGCCATCGCGGGCTTGCGGCCAGGGCTCGGTGCGTGGCGCCTGCATCTCCATGCCTTCGATCCCGAGGGCCGCGGCATCTGCCAACGCGTGCATCTCTACGACGCCGACGCCCGGGACGAGGCGCAGATCGACCTCTGCGTGGTGCGCTCCTGGGACCTGCCGGTCGGGCTCGAGAATCGCTTCGATCGCGCCGCCTTCCGCTCCATCCCCATTCCCGAGGCCTGCTTGGCGTGGGCATGTATCGGCGTGTGGATCAGCCCGCTGGAAGCGCCGCAGCTCCACGACTGGGTGGCCGAGCGCGGCGCGCCGGGCGTGCTCATGCACCTGTGGGTCGCGCGCGAGTTGCCCGCCTGAAATCGTCGGCTCGCTCAGTCCTCGGGATGCTCGTCGAGCAGATCGCCCCACTCCAGGCGCTTGGCCGTGGTCCAGCGCTCGGCGTCGCGCTTGCTGACCGTGCGTCGTTCGATGCCGGATGCGCCGCAGGCCGAGAAGATCATCTCGTGGCGGACGCGCTGGGCGGGCGCGACCACCCGCCAGCCGCCGCTGCGCGCGCCGTCGCGGCTCGCGAGCAGGTAGCTGAACGGCTCGTCCTCGTGCCCGAGC
>JACDEC010000116.1 GCA_013816645.1 Planctomycetota bacterium | reverse complement strand
GACGACCAATGCGGCGTCCTCGACGCGATCGAGCAGGCAGGCGACGTGGACGCCGGCCGGACGCGAGCGCAGCACCGCAGCCAGTTCCTCGGCGGCGGCGAGCCCGGGGGTGAATCCGCCGCTGAGATCGAGCACCACCCGCCGCTCGGCAGCGGCCAGGGCGCGACGCAGGCCGAGGGTGGCGTCGTGCAGGCACACCTGGCTGGGGAGGAATGGGAAGGCCGACTCGCGCAGCGGCAGCGTCCCGGTGATCGCGACCACGCGCGTGCCGGCCTCCGGTTCGGCGGCGGCGAGGCAGGACGCGATCATCAGCAGGGCGAGGCGCATGTCGGACGGTAGAGCCGTCCACCGGCGGGGAAGCGCACGCTGACCGCATCGGTGCCCGGCGGGGATCGCCAGTGGCCGGGCGGGCGCGACGGCCCACGCTGCCGACATGCCAGCGTTCCGCGTGCCCGCCTCGACGACCAACCTCGGCCACGGCTTCGACTGCCTGGGCATCGCCCTGGGTTTCGCCAACACCATCACCGTGACCCCGCGACCGGATGGCGAGATCGTCGCGCCGGGCGCGGCCGATCCCGGACTGGCCGCGATGGCCGTACGGGTCCGCGACGCCTGCGTCGCGCGCTGGTCGACGCGGTCCATCGGCTTCGCGGTGACGGTCGCCGGCGACGTCCCGATCGCGCGCGGCATGGGCTCGAGCGCGACCATCCTGCTCGGCGTCGCCGCCGCCTGCCAGGAACTGATGGAACGTCCGCGCGACGACGCCGAGCTCATCGAGATCGCGGCGGCCATCGAGGGCCACCCCGATAATGTCGCCGCCGCCTGCCTCGGCGGCTTCACCGTGGTCGGCACGGCCGGCGGACGGCTGCGCTGGTCACGCTTCGCGGTGCCGGCCGATCTGGTCGCGGTAGTGGCCATTCCGCCGTTCGAGGTCAAGACCAGCGAGGCGCGACGCATCCTGCCGCACCAGTTGACCCGCGCCGAGTCGGTCCTGGCCCTGCAACGCACCGCGCTGATCGCCGCCGCCCTCGCCGCTGGCCGCGCCGAGGAGCTGCGCGGGCTGTTCGACGACGCCTGGCACGAACGCCACCGCGCGGGGCTCAATCCAGGGCTGGTCGAGGCCCGTGCAGCGGCCGCCGCCGCCGGCGCGATCGGCACCATCCTCTCGGGCAGCGGCAGCACGGTGCTCAGCTTCGCGACCAGGATTCGGGCCGAGGCGGTGCGCGCTGCCGTCGAGGCGAGCTACGGTAATCGCGGTGGTGCCGTCACGACGATCACCGCCTTCGACAATGGCGGCTGCATCCGCATGTGATCCGTCACGGTTCCGGTGCCCGGCGCAGGGCCATCGCCCGCAACCGGGCAAGACCGTTGCGCACCGCGATGTCCTGGTCGGAATCGATCAGCCTCTCCACCGTGCCTCGTTCGAATTCCCGCCAGAGCCCGGCATGGGTCACCGAGAAGATGCGAGCCAGCGACCGCGCCTGCGCGTCGCCCCGCACGTTGGTGAGCACGTCGGCGAGCGCCAGCTTGGGCATCATGTTGGCGCCACTGACCATCAGGTCCGCCAGCCCGATCAGCGGTTCGACCGTCGCCGGATCGGCCTCGGTCACGACGCGCAGGACCAAGGTGACCACATCCTGGTGGGTCCCGTAGCGCCGGACCAGGGGGACCAGCGCGGCGACGATCGGTGGCCAGGGGCGCCCGGTGCTGGCCATCCAGTAGAGCCTGACGTGGGCATCGATGGCCTCGTCGATGGTGCGATAGTC
The DNA here is from genome assembly GCA_013816645.1 of Planctomycetota bacterium. GTDB lineage: Bacteria > Planctomycetota > UBA11346 > UBA11346 > UBA11346 > JACDEC01. Next base: position 6,372 of record JACDEC010000116.1, on the reverse strand, counting down.
ATCAGGGAAGGACGGCTCGGGCAGGTCGGCGCGCGAGTCGAGGTAGGCGGCGCGCTCACGGACGATGCCCGGCAGATCGCGCGCGAATTCGGGTCGCCGACGGATGAGCATGAGGAGGGCCTGATAACCGCGCAGCGAGAATGGCAGGCGCTGGATGTACGCTTGCGCGGCGACGAACAGCAGTTGGTCGGCCTCCTGGCTGTGCAGGGCCAGGTATTCGCCCTCCTCGGGCGACTTGGCCGGGAGCGTCGCGCGTTCGGCGAGCCATTGCACCTGCCGTTCAGCGACCACCAATCGCCACTCGACCAGCGGCCCGTTGCTGCGCAGCGGACGTTCGAGACGGGCCAGTGTGCCCACCGCGGACGGGACATCGGCGTTGGTCAGTTCTTCCTGCAGGGCCGCCTCGCCCTCGAGGAAGGCGATGTCCGGGTTGCAGGTCGAATCGATCGCGACGTTGCGGATCGCCGGTGATGCCTCGAGATGGACGAAGGCGGCGCCGCGCTCGAACCATGCGCCAGCGATGACGCAGGGGATGGCCAGCACCCATGCCACGGGTCGGACGGGAACCGAACACGTCCTCGCGGCGCCGGGGCAGAGGAGCATGAACCCGACCAGGGCGCCGGCCCAGAGGACGGGCGCGGGATAGGCAAAGGCGGTGTCGAGCGAGGCATGCACCCACAACGCGGCGAGCAGCGCCGATGCCGCCGCTCGCAACGCCGGGTCGACGATGCTCAAGCATTTCCCGATCAGGCCGACCAGCAGCGCAATGGCGCACGCTCCGCCGACGACGCCGTAATTCAGCAGCGCATCGAGCAGTTCGTTGTGTGCATGGTAGGTCCATAAACCGGTCGATGCGCGGAATCGCGCGCTCTCGCCGGCGACCGTCGATAGCCCCAGCGCGCTGTATGCGCCATTCCCGAAGGGAAGATTCGCCGCGATCCCATCCACGGCGCCGCGGTAGATCAGGATGCGATCGGCGCGCGGGTCGAACGATGGATTGGCGAGCATCCAAGCCGCCCCTCCGATCGCGATGGCCGCGACGATCGCGCAGGCGGCCAAGGTCGGACCCCGCCACCGCGACCAGCACGCCGCGCAGATCGCCGCGCACGCCGCGATCCCGCCAGAGAGGAGGATCGCCCGTCGCGGGCTTCCCGGCTGAGCGGTGAAGATATAGGTGACGAGGACCACCGCAGCGGCTGCCAATCCGACGACATGCCACGCGCCGACTCGGTGGCCGCACCAGCGGCTGGCGATCGCCCACGCTGCCCAGGCGAACAGCACGGGCGCAGCGCAGGTACCGATGAAATTGACGTTGCCGAGGGTGAAGCAGCGCACACCGACGGTGAGATCGCAGGCGACGGTGTAGATGAAGGTGACCAAGGCCGCGATGGCGAGTGTGTGCAACCAGCGTTGCGCTGAGATCGGCGAGCCCGCTACCAGGGCCCCGAGCACCAAGGCACCGCAGTAGGTCGCCAACTTGCCCACATTGAGTTGCCATTCGCCGAACAGGCCCACGGCGACGAGCAGGTAGAGGATGCCGATCACGGCCACGGACAGCGTTCCCGCGGTCCAACGGTCCAACGTCAGTCGCCACGGCAGGGCCACGAGCGCAAAGACCGGCAGCAGGGCGACGAGCAGTCCCAGGAGCGCCAGCGGTTGCGCGCGCTCGGCGAGGTAGCCGCAGGTATAGAGCACCATCGCCCAGGGCAGGACCAGCGCCGGGACCATGCTGAACTGACCAAACAAAGACACCGGGTCCCCCACGAAGGGGACCCGGTGCGCATCAGAGGCATGCTCAGGCAAGCGAGCTATCAGCGGCGATAGGGCTTCCAAGCGGCCGACGACGGAGCGGTGGTGCCGCTGACGCCGAAGACGAAACCGGTGCCAACCAGGGTGATGGCGGCGTTCGCCGTGGTGGCCGGGCCCGCGACGTAGATGTTGCCGGCCTGGTTGATGGCGAACTGGCGACGACCCTGATTGATGTCGATCGGACGCGCGCCGACCGCCCACGCCTGTTCCTCGGCGCCAGGGACGTTGATCGGGTCCTGGAAGACGTAACCGCTGATCTGCGGATTGGAGCTGCTGTAGGTCGGGGACAGCAGGTTCAAGGTGAGGCCGGCGATGGTGCTCACGCCCGACATGGTCATATAGGCCGTCGTACCGGTTGCGTATTCACCGAGACCATTGGCCGGGGTGTAGTCCATGTAACCACCAGCCTGGAACTGCACCTGGGCGGGCAGCAGACCGCTCTTCAGCGCAGCGGCCGAAGCGTTTTCCTGCGAGGTCACGCGGGACTCGAGGAGGTTGGGAATCGCGATGGCCGCGATGATGGCGATGATCGCGATAACGATCATCAGCTCGATGAGGGTGAAGCCTTGGCGCATACGTACTCCTGGTTGGGGTTGTACAAGCTGAGCGGAAGCCGTGCCATCCCCAGGGCTGAGCGAGCGAGTCATTTCAGCCATTTTCAGTCAGAAAGCAGGCCATGGTGACCGCTCTTTCGCTTGCCGCATTCCAAGGACTGACTCAAAGACGCCTGGGATTGGCAATAAACGTCAGTGCTGGCATCGGTCAGGCCCAGGTCAGGCGCCAACCGCGGCCGCGACTTCGAACAGCCTCTCGACGTCCCCGGCCTCGAGCGCCCGGGCCAGGCCTTCCAGCGCGAGGTCGCCGACGAGGCGACGCTTCTCGGCCTGCAGGCGCAGCACGCGCTCCTCGATCGAATCGACGGTGACGATGCGGTAGACCATCACCGGCTTGTCCTGGCCGATGCGGTAGGCGCGGTCGGCGGCCTGGTCCTCGGCCGCCGGGTTCCACCACGGGTCGAGGATGATCACGTAGTCGGCCGCGGTCAGGTTGAGCCCGACACCGCCGGCCTTCAGCGAGATCAGGAACAGCGGGTCGTTGCCGTTCTGGAACGCCTTGACCTTGGCTCCGCGGTCGCGGGTGCGACCGTCGAGGTACTGGTAGGTGAAGTTGCGCGCTTCGAGGCGTTCCTGGATCACCGCGAGGAACTTGGTGAACGACGAGAAGACCAGGGCGCGGTGGCCTTCGCTGATCAGCTCCTCGACCAGGTCCATGAACAGCTCGACCTTCGACGATTCGACGTGCGGCGCGCCGACCAGCGCCGGCGCGCAGGCGGCTTGGCGCAGCCGGGTGATCGCCGCGAGGATCGAGACGCGCGAACGCTCGAGGCCCTTCGATCCGAGCAGGTCCATGACTCCGACCCGCTCCTTCTCGAGCAGCTCGCGGTAGAACGCCTCCTGCTCGTCCGACATCTTGGCGTGCAGCAGCACCTCGGTCTTGGGCGGCAGCTCGGTGGCGACCTCGCTCTTGATGCGGCGCAGCACGAACGGCGCGACGCGGTCGCGCAGGCGGTGGATGGCCTCGGGGTCGTCCTGCAGGGTCTCCTTGAGCGTCTTGCGACGTCCGAGGAAGCCCGGCATCAGGAAGTGGAAGATCGGCCAGAGATCTTCCGCGCAGTTCTGCACCGGCGTGCCCGACAGGCAGATGCGCCGACGCGCCTGCAGCTTGAGCGCCGCGCGCGTGGTCTTGGCCTCGGGATTGCGGATGACGTGGGCCTCGTCGAGGATCACCGTGCTGTACTCGATCGCGCCGAGCAGCTTGATGTCGCGCTGCAGGATGTTGTAGCTGGTCAGCAGCAGGCCGCCCTTGGGCAGGCGCTCCGCGGTCTTCACCCGATCCAGGCCGAGGTGCGCGTGCACCGGCAGGTCGGGCACGAACTTCTGGCACTCGTCGACCCAGTTGTCGACCACCGAGCGCGGCGCGACCACCAGGTGGACGCCGGGATCCTCGGTGTGGCGATGCTTGATGTAGGCCAGCGACTGCAGGGTCTTGCCCAGGCCCATGTCGTCGGCGAGCACGCCGCCGAGGCCGCGGTTGGACAGGAACACCATCCAGTTGAAGCCGGCGTGCTGGTACTCGCGCAGGGTGGCGTTGATGTTGGGCGGCAGCTCAACGTGCGGGATCGACGCGCCGCCCTTGGCCAGGCTGGCGAGGTCGAGGGTCTGCTCATCGAGCTCCATCTTGCCGCCGGATTCGGCGAGCCCGACCGCCATCGCCGCGGCGTGGCGCGGCACGCGGACCTTGCCGTTCACTTCCTTGAGCCCGCCGAACTCGATCAGCGTGCGGTAGCGGTTGAGCCACTCGTCGTTGATGCGCGCGCGCAGGCCGTCCTTGAAGACCATGACGTTCTGGCCGCGGGCGGCGTTCTTGAGCAGTTCCTTGATCGGCACCGAGCGGCCGTCGACCGCGGCGTCGATCTCGAGTTCGAGGTAGTCCTTGTGGGCGACGACCTTGGCCGAGGTGACGATGTCGGCGGGCGGGCGGCCGCGGTGCAGGCGGTCCTGACCGCGGATCTCCCAGCCCTGCAGGTTCGGGACGACCTGGGCGAGGAAGCGGTCGGCGGCGTCGCCGTCGGCGACGAAGCCGAAGGCGCCGCGCCGCTGCACCAGCGCGCCGCGCTTGATGAATTCGTTGCAGCGCTGGAATTCGAGGTCGCGGTCGCGCTCGCACTTGAGGATCTGGCCGTCCTTCGCTTCGGCGACGATGAGGCCGATGCGCTCGAGCGGATCGATCTCGGGGAGGTCGTCGTGGTAGCGGAACTTGACGTTGCCGCACAGCCGCGAGTCGACCTCCCACATTTCGAGGATCGGTTGCGGCCGCCCGCGCACCTGCTTGGCGCGATCAGCCTGCGGCGGCACCTGCCCGGCGTGGGCGAGCACGCTGCGCCAGGGATCGCGGATCAGCACGTCCTTCTGCAGCAGGATCGGCCCGTTCATCAGGGAGTCGAGATGCTCGGCGGGCCCGGTCCATTCCAACGGGATGACCCGACCGCGGAACACCAGGTTCGGTCCGGGCAGGCACCAGACGTTGGCGACCGCTGCGCCACCGACCTCGAGATAGAGGCGCACCTGGTCGCCCTTGTCCTCGATCATCAACCGCGGGCTGCGCGGCATGCCCTCGATCACGCAGGGATAGGACTGCCCGTCGATGATCATCACCGGCGGCGGGTGGATGCCGCGCACCTGCTGGAGGGCGCGTTGGATCGAGTCGACTTCGTGCAGCGGTTCGTGGCGGATGCCGACCGCGCCTTCGACGAGCAGCATGCGCGTGCGTTTGCAGCCGGGTAGCGCGCGACCCAAGGTGAGCACGAGCTGGCCGCCAGCCCGGTTGGCGCCACGGGCGTCCGGGGAGGTGGGAGCTTCGGAGACGGGAGTAGCCATGGAGGTCGGGCTCGCGGGGGGAAGTCGCAGGCGGGTACGCGGATCGCGGCAGACGCGCGCGGGCAAGGCCGTGCGCAGTACCCCAGACATGGGGATTCGCAGTGTACCACCACCACCCCCCCAGCAAGAAGAATTAAATCAGCTGTGCGGGGGGTCTCGATCCCTCCGGCTTGGCGAAAACCTTGGTAATTACGGTCTTATGCCTGCTTTACTCGACCAGTCCGCTCAACGCGCTCCGGCCAGGGCGGCGTCGTCGAGATACCAGATGCAGCGTTCCCTGGGCAAGAGGCTGACCGGCAGACCGGCATCCGGGCCGGTGAGTGCGCGTCGCGCAACCGCCCCCTTGGCGGCACCGAGCGCGAGCACGACATGGAAGCCGCAGCGATGCAGGGTGGGCAACGACATGGTCAGGCGTCGTGCCGGCGGCTTGGGGCTGTCGGTGACCACGAACACTGCGCCGAGTTCGGTGAGTCCGGCGTGGTGCGGGAACAGGCTGGCGAGATGGCCATCCTCGCCGATGCCGACCAGGCAGGCGTCGAGACCGTGGCCGGCCGACGCGGTCGCGAGGGTCTCGGCGTAGCGGCTCGCGGCGTCCTCGAGATCGCCGGCTTCCGCTGGCATCGGATGCACATGACCGGGCAACTCGCCGCCACTGCGCCAGGCCGCCAAGGTCGGCGCGTCGTTGCGGTCGGGATGATCGCGCGGCACCGCGCGTTCGTCCAACCACAGCAGGTGCAGTCGCGGGCGCAGGAAATCGTCGATCAATCCGGCCAGGGCCGCGAGCACCGGACCGGGCGAGCGCCCACCGGGAATCGCCAGGGTCGCGCGACCGCGCGCCGCGGCAGCGCGATCGAGGGTCTCGACGAGCGCTTCGGCGACGGTTCCTGGGGCATAGGGCAGCATCGTGGATCCTGTGCGGGTCGGGCGCAGTGTCTGGTCGGCTCGACGTACGCCAAGCCCGACGACGCGGACGGCAGGTTCAGGTCAGCAGGGCCAGCCACACCAGCATGGTCAGCGGCGCGCACACCGTGGTCACGACGATGATCGCGGCCATCAGCGCTTCGTCGCCACCCAGCTGGCGCGCCATCGGCACGCTCGCCACCGCGGCCGGCGAGGCCATCAGCAC
>JACDEC010000606.1 GCA_013816645.1 Planctomycetota bacterium | reverse complement strand
TTTCTCCACGAAGCGTGGAGAAACGAGCGGCGAACCGGGGTTGTTTTCAGAGCGACAACTACCCGGACAATACCGGCCAATCTAGTTGTCGCTGGCCAGGTTCAAAACCGGCAAAGCTAGTTGTCGGCGACCGGCAAAGCTAGTTGTCGGTAGACACCGTCCCCTTCTGCGCCCGCAACGCCGGCAGCAGAGCCTGCAGGGCGGCGTTGCGCACCGCCGGCCGGGCATGTTCGCGTGCCGCGTCGCACAATGTCGTCTGCGCCGGAGCGATCTGGAAGTCGGCCGCCAGACCGAGAGCCAGCAGCGCCTGCGCCTGGCACGCCTTGTCGGCGTCGTCGAGCAGCGGCAGCAGCGCCGTCATGACGCTGTCCCCGTAGACCCGCTGCGCGCACAGGGCCGCGGCTGAGCGGCGCATCGACGCCGTGGTCGAGGTCAGGCAGCGGACGATCAGCGAATCCGTCGTCGCGCCGGCGCTCTCCAGCAGGGCCGGGAACAGGAGCTTGGCAGTGGTCGATGTCAACTTCCCGTCCTTATCCAGCTCGGCGCCCGCCTTGGCGAACAGCTTACCGGTCTTGGCGTCAGGCTCGATGCGGGTATTCCGCAGTGCATCCATCCACGCGATGTGATCGCCCCAGGTGCCACGGGCCTTGTCAAACGGGACGCGGTGCTCGCCACCGGCGAATTCTCGATAGACCAGACGGACGCCCTGCTGGCGCATGCGGTCACGGGCGGCGCGGATGTTGTCCGGCTTCACCGTCGGATCGCTGTCGCCATGGACGACGTAGTAGGACAAGCCAGAACTGTCATCCGGCATGCGGTTGCAGGTGCCGGCCCAAAGGACCGCGCCGGCGAAGATCTCCTGGGCGTCAACGGCGAACTGGCCCAGCCAGATGGCGCCATGGCCGTAGCCCCAGGCGAAGACCCGACGCGGATCGACATGATGCGTGGCGATGGCCCACGCGACCGCCTTGCGGATCGGCACCTGGTCGACCGCTTCCCAACCGGCGCCTTGCGATTTGAGACTGAGGACCACGTAGCCGCTTTCGCGGCAGGACGCCTGGAGCGACTGCTTGAAGACGTCGATGAGCTGCTTCTGGTTCCCGTTGATGGGGTGCAGGGCAACGATCAGTCCCGGCGGAGGATCCTTCGGGCCGAGGGTCGGAATGCGCGCGGCATAGGTCACGACCGCCGTCCCATCCGCATCCGTGATCACGCCAGCTTCGTCGCGGACCTCGCCGGCCATGCTCACGAGATGGCCGGCGACCAGTATGATCAGGGCACGCAGCATGGGCAGACCCTTGCAGGGTAGTGGGTGGATTTGACCTTAATGGACACACGCGTATTTCCAAAGCTCCGACTTGTCGGCAGCCCACTTCTAGACGGCGTCCGAGGTCCGCGTCCTCGGAGGCGGCGTCAGCGCGACCATCGCCAACCACACGCGCATGACGATGACGGATGCCGGTATTCAACGTGCGTGCCGGGGTCTATCTATCCCCTCACCACTGCAACGCCCCCCCACTCTGATACTCCGTCACCCGCGTCTCAAAGAAGTTCTTCTCCTTCTTCAAATCCAAAACCTCCGACATCCACGGGAACGGATTCACCGCCTGCGGCCACTGCTCCGGCAGCCCAATCTGCTGGCACCGCCGATTGGCGATGAACTGGATGTAATCCTTGAACATCCCCGCATTCATCCCCAGCACGCCCACCGGCATGGTGTCGATGGCGTAGCGGTACTCCAACTCGACCGCCTCATGCAGCAGCCCGATGATCTCGGCCTGGAAAGCCTCGGTCCACAGGCCGGGGTTCTCCTGCTTGATGGTGTTGATCACGTCGATGCCGAAGTTCAGGTGCATCGACTCGTCGCGCAGGATGTATTGGAACTGCTCGGACGCGCCGGTCATCATGTTGCGGCGGCCGAACGACAGCATCTGCACGAAGCCGACGTAGAAGAACACCCCCTCCATCAGCACGTAGAAGCCGATCAGGTTCCTGAGCAGGCGCTGGTCGGTCTCGTGGGTGCCGGTGTGGAAGTTGGGGTCGCAGAGTTCGCGGGTGAACTGCAGCTCGAAGGCGGCCTTGTCGTGGACCGCGGGGATCTCGCGATACATGTTGAAGATCTCGGCCTCGTCCATGCCCAGCGATTCGATCACGTACTGGTAGGCGTGGGTGTGCAGCGCCTCTTCGAAGGCCTGGCGCAGCAGGTACTGGCGGGCTTCGGGGTTGGTGAGGTGGCGGTAGACCGCGAGCACCAGGTTGTTGGCGACCAGGCTGTCGGCGGTCGAGAAGAAGCCGAGGTTGCGCTTGATGATGCGGCGCTCGTCCTCGGAGAGTTTGTTGCTCTTCCACAGGGCGACGTCGGCCTGCATGTTGACCTCCTGCGGCATCCAGTGGTTGGCGCAGGCGTCGAGGTACTTCTTCCAGGCCCATTCGTACTTGAAGGGCACGAGCTGATTGAGGTCGGCGCGGCAGTTGATGATCGCCTTCTCGTCGACCGTGATGCGGCCGGCGCCGCGGGTCAGGGCGACCGAGGCGGCCACGCCGGCGG
>JACDEC010000605.1 GCA_013816645.1 Planctomycetota bacterium | reverse complement strand
CGCGACCGCCGCGCGCGACCGTCGCGCAGAACTTGCCGACGGCTTGTCGCGACTGCTCGCCCGACTGCGCGACGGTCCCCGGCACATCGCCGTGGTCGGCGACGCCGCCGAACGCGCCGAAGTCCTGACGGCGGTGCGCAGCGCCTGGCCTGCCGCCGCGCGGACGGCCGGGACGGGACTGGCCGCTCAGCTTCCCCAGCCCGTCGCGTCCCAGGCCTGGACCACCGCCACCGCAGTCAGCTACAACGCCGAGGTCTTCGCCACCGTACCGCTCGGCCATGACGACGCGGCGGCCCTGGCGGTGGCCGCGCAGATGCTCGGACACGGCTACCTGCACCCCAAGGTGCGCGAACAGGGCGGCGCATACGGCGGTAACGCCGGCATCAACCACCACACCGGCGTGTTCGCCCTGACCAGCTACCGCGATCCGCGCCTGGCCGAGACCTTCACCGATTTCCGCAGCGGGCGCGCCTGGCTGGCCGACATCCCCGACGATGAGCGGCCCCTGCGTGAAGCGATCCTGGCGACCATCGCCGCGGTCGACTCGCCCGCCAGTCCGGCCGGCGAAGCCAAAGCGCGCTTCTGCGCCGACCTCAAGGACAGCGGCCCCGAACGTCTGAACCGCTTCCGCACGCAGGTGCTGGCGGTGACGCCCGCGGATGTCCGGCGGGTCGCGCAGCGTTGGCTGTCCGGCGAGGGAAGCCGTGCCACCCTGACCAGCAGCGACCTCATCGCTGTCAGCGGGCTGGGATGGGATGCGGTCGCCTTATGAGTTCTCGACGGGGGTCGGAGGTCGGGGGTCAGGGGTCGGGAAACCCCCCATGTTCCACGCGTGCGCCGTCCCCCACCCCCGGGCCCCCGGCCCCCGTCCCACCGTGTTGACCGCTGAGGCGCTGGCTGATCTCAAGAGCGCGATCCTGCTGCCGGCCAACGCCGACGAGCTGGTGCCGCCGCCGCGTTTCGCTGCCAAGACCTTCTCCAACTACCTGACCGATCCGGCGATCCCAGCCCAGGGCGTGGCGGTCGCGCGGATCATGGCGTTCGCGCGTTGGCGCAAACGGCTGCGCGATTGGCTGCGCCTGCGGCCGGTCGACAAGCCGGGGCTCTATCTCGATGGCGGATTCGGGGTCGGCAAAACCCATCTGCTCGCCGCCAGCTGGCACGCCGCGCATGGCGTGCGCCGCTACCTCAGCTTCGCCGAGGCGGTGGCCCTGGTGATCCTCTACGGGGCCGACCGGGCGACCGCCCTGCTCGCTGGCGACCTGGTGTGCATCGACGAATTCGAGCTCGATGACCCGGCGAACACCCGCCTGATCGATCTGCTGCTCGATCGGCTGATCGCCAGCGGCACGCGCATCATCACCACCTCGAACACCGTGCCCGGCGAGCTCGGTCAGGGCCGCTTCGCCATCGACCAGTTCCGCAATCAGGTCGCGCGCATATCCGAGCGGTTCGAGGACGTGCACGTGCCCGGGCACGACCACCGACGGCGCTTGCTCGCCAGCGATGGCGCCGATCCCGTCGGCTGGGGAACGGCCGTCGAACCGTTCAGCGATGGCGACCGCACCGCGGTCGTCGCCGCAGCCGCGCTCGACCAGCTGCTCGCCGAGATACCGGTGGTCAACCTCCGCCGGCTCGCCGGTCGGTTGAGTCGCCTGACCATGCTCGATCTCGAGCCGTTTACCAACCAGCACACCGCCCTGCGCTTCGTCCATCTCGTCGACAAGCTCTACGACGGCCGCGTCCAGCTGCGGGTGCGTTCGTCCGCTCCGCTCACCGGGTTGTTCCCCGAAGCGCACTGCCAACGCGCCTTCGCCAAGAAATACCAGCGCTGCACCAGCCGACTGGTGGAGTTGTGCGCATGAGCGCCCAACGCCGAACGCCGCGCCCCGCGCCCCGCAGCGGATGCCGCATCACCTATCGGGCCGACGACGTCGCCATGCCGCGCCTCGATCGCGCCCGGGTTGCGGCGGTGGTCGGCGCTGCCCTGGCCGAGGCCGAGGCCGGGTCGTGCGCCCTCAACGTGCTGTTCGTCTCCGATGCGCGCTCGGCGCAGCTCCATGGCCAGCATTTTGCCGATCCCACGCCGACCGATGTCATGACCTTCCCGGATGGCAGCCGCGATCCCCGCGATGGACGCACCCTGCTTGGTGACCTCGCCGTCGGGGTAGCGGTGGCACGGCGCGAAGCCATCAGCCGTGGCCGGCCGGTGGGCGACGAATTGACGCTCTACATCCTGCACGGCGTGCTCCACCTGCTCGGCTACGACGACCGGCGATCGGCAGCGCAGCGGCGGATGTGGGCGGCGCAGCGGCGCCTGCTCGCAGCGGTGGGCATCGCCCTCGAAGTCCGCCCCGACTGAGGGGTCATCCGGGGGCGCTGCGCCTGTCAGGACACTGGCGAGCCCACGGACGAGCCGCAGGATGACGCGATGCTGTGGCTGGCCGTCCTCGCAACCCTGGTGACCAGCGCGCTGCTCACCCGCATGGCGATGAGCGCCGCGGCGCTGACCCGCTTCATCGACCAACCCGGCAGCGAGGCGCACAAGCAGCA
>JACDEC010000604.1 GCA_013816645.1 Planctomycetota bacterium | reverse complement strand
GCGCGCAGGGCGCGCAGGACATCGATGTTCTCGGCTTCGCCGTTGTCGGCGATGATGCGGTCGAGGTCCTCGACGGTCTGGTCGTAGGTGCTGGGCGGGCCGAGCGCCCGCGCCACCGCGCCAGTGGTGGTGGACGCCAACTGGTTGGCGGCGCCGGTGGCGAGCGATTGGGGAGCGACGACCGCCTGGACCGCGGTTCCCAGGCAACCGCTGCCGGCGAACGTCCCGATGCCGAGCAGGCCAACGACGATGATGCGCACCGGGACCTTCACGACCCGCAGGCTACGTCTGCCGGCATGGGCACAACCGCGCCCGCGGAGGTCGCTGTCGACAACCCCCCTGGTTTGCGTCGGGGCTGCCCCTTGAATTGCGCGACTTATCGACGTAATTCGACAGCCGTTCCCCGACCTGTCCCAGGGATTGTCGAGACGTGGTGTGATTCGACCGCTTCCGGTCGGTTCCACCCATCGAGTTCGACATCCCTAAAGACAGCTAGAGGAGCGACTTGCCGAGTTGTCGACGGATTCGACGGCAAGAGGAAGAGGATGATGGAAGGAATCATTAAGGAAGGAATCAGATGGCAGCCACTGACTTGAAGATCCGCTGTGAGCGGGAAGACCTGCTCGCAGCCATCCAGGCTGCCGACGCGGTGGTACCCACCACCAGCGCCAAGCCCATCCTCACCAACCTGCAGATCGACGCCAATCTCACCGATGGCAAGCAGGGCCGGCTCGAGATCATCGCCACCGATCTCCAGGTCGGCCTGCGCTCGATCATCGGCCGCGTCGAGATCGAGCGTCCCGGCCAAGCCGTGGTCCAGGCGCGCCAACTCGCCGGCATCCTCAAGGAGAGCCGTTCCCGCAGCGTGACCATGGAACTGGTGCGCAAGGAGGATCAGAGCCAACTCACCATCGTGCTCGCCGACGGCGACTACCAGATCCCCGCGGTGGTCGGCGAAAGCTTCCCGCCCGTCAGCTTCTTCCCCACCGATGCGCCGGTGGTGACGGTGCCGGCCAATCGGCTCGAGGAGATGATCCGCCAGACCGTGTTCGCGGTCGATCGCGATCGCACCAGCGCGGTGCTGTCCGGCCTGTACCTCGCGGTCAACGAGAACGAATTCATCCTCGCCGCCACCGACGGCAAGGTGCTCTGCGAAGCCGTCGAGAAGGGCGATGCCTACAAGATGCCCGAGGCGACCGCGGTGATCGTGCCGGCGGTGACCATCAACCACCTGCATCGCATCCTGCTCGCGACCAAACCCGAGAAGGTCGATGTCGCCTTCGCCGGCAAGCTGATCTTCCTGCGCATCGTTACCGGCGCGGGTGCTGCGTTGCAGGTCGAACTCACCAGCCGGCTGGTCGAAGGGAATTATCCCCCGTACCGCAACGCCCTGCCCAGCAAGGGCACCAGCAACGTGGTCTTCGACAGCAGCGAACTCGCCAGCGCCGTGCGCCGCACCGCGCTGATGACCTCGAACACCAGCCGCGGCATCGTCCTGACGTTGAACCACGACCAGGCCGTGCTGTCGAACCTGAACTACACCAACGGCAGCGCGCGCATCCCGCTGCCCTGCACCTACCAGGGCGCGGCCAACAAGCTCGGCATCAACGCGCTGTACCTCGGCGAAGTGCTCAAGGTCTACAAGGGCCCGCGCATCGAGGTCGAGATCTCCAAGGGCCTGATCATGCGCGAGCCGGGCGTGACGTATCTGATCATGCCGATATCGTTGCCCAACTGATGGGGACGGGGGTCGGGGGCCAGGGGCCAGGGGTCGGTCCGCACTCCTTCACTCACGGTTTCTGACCGGCATGGACGTCGTGCTGCCCGGCAACGAGCCTTGGGTTTCGGCGCGCCTAGTCGCGGACGCGCTGCTCGCCGCCGGTTTCGAGACCTATCTGGTTGGCGGCTGCGTGCGCGACCTGCTGCTCGATCGACCGGTCAAGGACGTCGACCTCGCCACCGCCGCGCATCCGGACCAGGTCGAGACCGTGTTCGCGGTGGCGGGGATGCGCACCATCGCGGTGGGCAAGGCCTTCGGCGTGGTGGTGGTGGTCTCGCCATCGGGGATCAACGTCGAGGTCGCGAGCTTCCGCAACGATGGCCAATACGTCGACGGTCGTCGGCCGTCGGCGGTCAGCTTCAGCACCGCGCGCGAGGACGTCGAGCGCCGCGATTTCACGGTGAATGCCCTGCTCATGGATCCGCGCGACGGGCGCATCGTCGACCACGTCGGCGGCCTCGATGATCTGCGCGCCAAGAAGCTGCGCGCGGTGGGCGCCGCCGCCGCGCGCCTGCGCGAGGATCGCCTGCGCGTGCTGCGCGCAGTGCGCTTCGCCGCGCATCTCGGGCTGTGGATCGAGCGCGAGACCTGGGCGGCGATGCAGGCCACCGATCTCGCCGGATTGAGCGGCGAACGGCTGATGCAGGAATGGCAGAAAGGCCTCGTTCAGGCGCCCGCCGCCTGGGTGCGGCTGCTCGGCGAGGCTGAACGCCTGGGCGAGTTCTGCCCGCCGCTCGCCGCCGCCGGATCGTCCGCGGTCGGCGAGGCCGCGCGCAGTCTCGAGC
>JACDEC010000115.1 GCA_013816645.1 Planctomycetota bacterium | reverse complement strand
GATCGCCACCGCCAGGCGCCGCTTGCCGGTGCACACCGGCTTGCCGAACAGGCGCAGCTGGCTCTCCGGCTCGGCGAGCGCCAGGTCGAGACCCGAGAAGGACGGCACGCCTTCGCCTTCGGCGAGGATCGCGACGCTGGCCGCGGCGCGCACCAGCCGCACCGGCGGGACGGGCAGGCCGAGGATGGCCCGGGCGTGCAGGGCGAATTGGCTGAGCTGCTGGCTGCCCAGGGTGACCAGGCCGGTGTCGTGCGGGCGCGGCGAGACCTCGCTGAAGATGACCTCGTCGCCGCGCACGAACAGCTCGACGCCGAACAGCCCGTGGCCACCGAGCGCGCCGACCACCGCGGTGGCGATGCGCTGGCTTTCGGCCCAGGCGCGCTCGCTCATCGGCGTGGGCTGCCAGCTCTCGCGGTAGTCGCCGTCGATCTGGATGTGGCCGATGGGCGGGCAGCACTGGACGCCGTTGGCGGCGCTGATGGTCAGCACGGTGATCTCGTAGTCGAAGCGGATGAAGCCCTCGACGATGCAGCGTCCGGCGCCGGCGCGGCTGCCCGACTGCGCGTAGGCCCAGGCCTTGTCCAGGTCGGCCGGAGACCGCACCACGCTCTGGCCCTTGCCCGAGGACGACATCAGTGGCTTGATCACGCACGGCCAACCGAGCGCGTCAGCAGCGGCGGCGAACTCGCCGGCGGTCGCGACGAAGCGGTACGGCGAAGTAGGAACTCCGAGTTGTTCGGCTGCCAGCCGGCGGATGCCCTCGCGGTTCATGGTCAGCTGCGCGGCGCGCGCGGTCGGCACCACCCGCCAGCCCTCGCTTTCCAGCTCGACCAGCGTGTCGGTCGCGATCGCCTCGATCTCGGGCACGATCAGCTGCGGCTTCTCCAACTCGACCACCCGGCGCAGCGCGGCGCCGTCGAGCATGGCAAAGACGTGGCTGCGGTGCGCGACCTGCATCGCCGGCGCATCGGCGTAGCGGTCGCAGGCGATGACCTCACAGCCCAGGCGCTGCAGCTCGATCACCACCTCCTTGCCGAGCTCGCCCGAGCCGAGCATCAGCACGCGGGTGGCGGACGGGGACAAGGGCGTACCGATGGTGACGGGCATCGCGGCAGCGTTGCGCGCGAACGGTCGGGCTCAAGCCCGGGAGCGCCTCACGCCGCCGGCGTCGCCGCGCCCGACGGACGGACCAGCGCGGACATCTGCCGGTCGTGGATGCGCGACAAGGTCGACAGGGCCACGATCGCGCCGATCAGCGCGCAGGCCATGTCCCACTGGCTGTCCCAGACGTCGCCCTGGCTGCCGAGGAACGCGTCGGCGGCCTCCCCGGTCCACACCGCCGCCTGCCATTCGATCAATTCGTAGGCCGCGCTGATGCCGAGCACGATGAACAGCAAGGCAACGGTGGCGAGTTTCCCGCGCGCGAGCACCTCGTCGCGGCGCAGCAGCAACTCGCGCACCAGCAGCACCGGGACGAATCCCTGCATGAGGTGCCCGAGCCGATCGTAGGGATTGCGCGCGAGCCCGAACGCATCGCGTAGCCAATTGCCGGCTGGGACTTCGGCATAGGTCCAATGGCCGCCGATCATCAGGACCAGCGCGTGCAGGGCGAGCAGGCGGTAGAGCAGCGGGCTCAGCGGGAAGCGCGCGGCGGTGAGGACCAGCACCGGTGCGGCGATCAGCACCGGCGCGTTCTCGAGGAACCAGGTCAAGCGATCGGCGAGCGGGGCGATTCCGAGCGCAATGCAGACGACTGCGACGATGGCCAAAAGCACCAGCGGTTCGCGGGACGTGGCCATGCGCAGAGCATGGGTGGCGGTCGCCAAACAGGAACCCCCGGGAGGTCGTCCCGGGAGTCCGATGATTCTATCTACTGACTGACGGCCGCAGCGAGCCAGGAGCGCAGCGACAGCGAGCAAGGGCTGGGGGGCAGCGCCGTAGGCGCGTTTGCGGGGGGAGACCATCCCCCCGCTGAAGCGAGCCAGGAGCGCAGCGACAGCGAGCTTAAACCGAAAGTCGAGCGAAGCCGGTCACGGCCAGGCCGTGGCGCTTGGCGTACTTCTCGACGGTCTCGCCCTTCTCGGCGTCGAGCAGCATCTCCTGCTCGAGCAGCACGTTCTCCTTGAAGAAACGGCCGAGCTTGCCCTGGACGATCTTCTCTCGCATCGCCTCGGGCTTGGCCTGGACCTCGGGAGTGGCCATGAGGATCTCGGCCTCCTTCTTGACCAGTTCCGGATCGACCGATGCGCGGTCGAGACCGACCGGCGCGGGATTGGCCGAGGCGGTGTGCAGGGCGATCTGGCGCAGCTTGGTCGGGTCGCCGCTGCCGGCGACCAGCGTGGCGATGCGCCCGCCGTGGTTGTAGCCGGTGACGATCGCGCCCTTGACGATCTTCACCCGCGAGATCACCAGGTTCTCGCCGAGCTGCTGGATCTTGCCGGCGATGGCCTCGTTCATCGGCAGGCCGCCGTGCTTCTGGGTCTTGAGCGCCTCGGCGCTGTCCGAGCCGCTGGAGAGCGCGAGTTCGGCGAGCTCCTTGACGAAGGCTTTGAAGAGCTCGTTGCCAGCGACGAAGTCGGTCTGGCAGCCGAGCAGGACGATCGCGCCCTTGCCGTCGGCGAGCGCCATGCCGATGCCGCCGTTGGGGGTCTCGCGGCCTTCGAACTTGGTGCCGGCGGCGGCGATGCCCTGCTTGCGCAGCCACTCGACCGCGGCGGACTTGTCGCCGTTGGCCGCGGTCAGCGCCGCTTTGCACTTCATCATGGGCAGGTTGGTCTCGTCACGGAGTTCCATGACCAACTTGGCGGTGATCTCAGCCATGCGTCGATTCCTTCGGATTGCGATGATAAGTGAAGCCGCGCCCGGCCGGCACGAAGGCCGGCGGGCGGGCGGTGAACGGCGCTGTCGCGACGCTCAGACGGTCGGGGCGGGTTCGGCGGCGGCGGGCGTCGGCGGGGGAACCGCGCCGGTGTTCTGCTCGCTGCGACCCTTGGCGAGACCGTCGAGGATGACCTTGACGATCACCTGGATCGAGCGGATGCCGTCGTCGTTGCCGGGGATCGGCAGGTTGACGAGATCGGGATCGCAATCGGTGTCGCACAGGCCGATCACCGGGATGCCGAGGCGGTGGGCCTCCTTGATCGCGCTCATCTCCTTGTTCGGGTCGATGATGAACAGCGCGTCGGGCAGGCGCGACATGTTGCGCACGCCTTCGAGGTTGCGCAGGATGCGGCGCTTCTCGCGGCCGTGGCGCGACTGGATCTTCTTCGACTGGCGGGCGTACTCGGGACCCGACATCTCGCCTTCGATCGCGTCGAGGCGACGGATGCTCTGGCGGATGGTGTCGAAGTTGGTGAGGATGCCGCCCAGCCAGCGCTCGCTGACGAAGGGCATGCCCGCGGCGCGCGCCGATTCGCGGACCACTTCGCGCGCCTGGCGCTTGGTGCCGACGAACAGCAGCGTCTTGTTCGCGCGGCCCAGCTTCGCGGCGTAATAGTACGCCTCGATCAGGCCGCGGACGGTCTCGCGGATGTCGATGATGTGGATGGAGTTGCGCTTGCCGTAGATGAACGGCTTCATGCGCGGGTGCCACATGCTCGCGGCGGTTCCGTAGTGGACTCCGGCTTCGAGCAGGTCGCGGACGTTGACGATGGCCATGTGTGCTCCAGGCCCCCTCTACACGGAGGCCAGGGTGGGAAGCGCTCCGGGTTGGATGCTGCGATCGGGACCCCCCGGTGCACTTCCCCCGCCGAGGCGGTTGAGTCGCTGGGTCCGACCGTGCGGAACGGCAACACGCCGCCCGCAATGGGGAGAGGGACTGTAGAAATGGCGGCGGGCACGTCAAACGCTGCATTGATGACATATTTTATGCCGTTTTGACACAAATCGAGCCAACACCGGAGCCAAATAGCCCGTTTAGGCCGTCTCCGGCACCACCTCTGTGCTCATCGAATTGGCATCCCACGTGCAATAGGAGCGACGTCGGGCGTGTGCCCGACCGAACCACAGGAGACCGCCATGTTCTACGACGATCGGACCTTCGCGAGCATGGAGCGCATGCTCGCCGACATGAACCGCCTGTTCGATCAGACGCGCCGCGACCCGCTCTGGTCAGACGTCCCGCCCGCAGTGCCCTTCAACGTCTGGGCCAACGAGGATGCGCTGATGGTCACCGCGGCGATCGCCGGGCTCGATCCCGACAGCCTGCACATCTCGGTCGCTGGCGAGGTGCTGACCATCCGCGGCAACCGCACGAGCGAATCCCAATCCGGCGATGAGCGCACCGTGCATCGCCGCGAGCGCCGCTTCGGCGAGTTCTCGCGCAGCCTGCAACTGCCCTACCGCGTCGACGCCGACCAGGCCGAGGCCCGCTACAACGGCGGCATCCTCTCCGTCGCCCTGCGTCGGCCCGAAGACGAGAAGCCGCGCACGATCGCCGTGCAGGCGGCCTGAGCCCAGCGACCAGCGAAACCCCCAAGGACAAAGGATCACCAATGCTCTTCACCCGCAATCCCGCCAAGACCGCAACCGAGGAACGCACCGTCTCCAATGAGGGCACCCAGCGCCGGCGCCGCGCGCCCGCCGTCGACATCTGGGAGCAGGACCACGCGTTGGTGGTGACCGCCGATCTGCCCGGCTGCGATGAGGCCTCGGTCGAAATCACCCTCGAGAAGGGCGTGCTGACCTTACGCGGCACGCCCACGTCGGACTACCCCGAGGGCTTCACCCTGGTCTACGGCGAGTACGAACCCGCGGAGTACGTGCGCACCTTCACGCTGCCGGACGAGATCGACCGCAGCGGCGTCAGCGCGGTGGTGCGCAACGGCGTGCTCACCCTGACCCTGCCCAAGGCGAAGGAGGTCCAGCCCCGACGCATCGCGGTCAAGGCCGGCTGACGCCGGCGCGACGCAAGCTCCGGCGCGGCAGGGCAGCGGCCCGGGGACGAAGTCCCGTAAACAAAGAGTCCCGAGCCTTCGGGTTTCGCGGAAAATAGGCGCGCGAGCCCCCCGTGAAATCCGCATGCGCCGAGCAGGCTGCTGTTTTCCGGCAGCCTGCTACCCTGCCGCGCATGGACCAGGGCTTCCAGCCGCACCAACGCCTGCGCACCGGCCGCGACTACGGCCGGGTCATGCACAAGCAGCAGAAGGCGGCCGGGCGGCACCTGGTCGTGCTGCTGGCGCCGCGCCGGCTCAAGGGCGGCGCGATCGCGCCGGCGCGCCTCGGCATCATGGTCTCGACCAAGGTGTCCAAGCTCGCGGTGCGCCGCCACCAGCTCAAGCGTTGGGTCCGTGAATTATTCCGCACCGAGCTCCAGCACGATCTCGCGGGCTGGGACGTCTGCGTGCTCTTCCGCAGCGATCCGCCCGCCGACGGCCGCAAGCGGCTGGACGACGACATCCGCGCGCTGCTCAGGAAGGCGCTGGTCGCCAACGACGGCCCACGCCGGCCGCGTCCGGGCAATTCGCCGGGGAAGGCGCCAGGCAAAGCGCCATGAGCCGGCTGATCGTGCTGCTGATCAGCGCCTACCGGCGTTTCCTCTCGCCGCTCAAGCCGCCGGTCTGCCGCTTCCTACCCACCTGCTCGGCCTACGCCGCCGAAGCGGTGACCCGCCATGGCGCGCTGCGCGGTGGCTGGCTGTCGGTGCGTCGGATCTGCCGCTGCCATCCCTGGGGCGGCTCCGGGTACGACCCGGTGCCCGAGCGGCCCTCAGGCTGACACATCACTCGTCGCGCAGCCGGTAACCGACGCCGACCTCGGTGACGAGGTAGCGCGGACGCGCGGGGTCGACCTCGATCTTCTGGCGCAGCTGATGGATGTAGATGCGCAGGTAATGACCCTCCTCGCCGTAGCTCGGACCCCAGGCTTCCTTGAGCAGCTGCTCGTGGGTCATCACCTTGCCGGCGTTGCGCATCAGGGTGGTCAGCAGCTTGTACTCGATAGGCGTGAGGTGGACTTCGCGCTCGCCGACCGTGACCAGGCGCTTGGTCAGGTCGACGCTGAGCGTCCCCACGGTGACGATAGCGCTCTCGCTGCCGCGGCGCTCGCGCCGGCGCAGGGCCACGCGCATGCGCGCCATCAGCTCGCCGACCGAGAACGGCTTGGTCAGGTAATCGTCGGCCCCGGCGTCGAGCCCGTTGACCTTGTCGTTCTCCGCGCCACGCGCGGAGAGGATGATCACCGGCACCTGGCTCCACTCGCGGATGCGCTTGATCACGTCGATGCCATCGCCGTCGGGCAGGCCGAGGTCGACCAGGACCACGTCGGGATTGCGGCTGGTCGCCTGGAGCAGGCCCTCCTTGGCGGTGGTCGCCTCGACCAGTTCGTAGCCCTGCACGGTCAAGGTGGTGCGCAGGAACCGCCGGATCGGCGGATCGTCCTCGATCAGCAGGACCAGGGTGGCGGGTGCGTTCACGTGGTCGCGACGGTACCGTCGGCGGGCGGCACCGCCACGGATGCGACGGAGGACGGGAGCGGCTCGGGAATCGGAGCCAGCGCCGGCATCGCCTCGGCGGGGGTCGCCGCCGGCTCGATCGGCAAGGGCAGGGTGAAGCGGAAGTTGGCGCCGCCACCCTCGCGGTTCTCGGCCCAGATGCGCCCGCCGTGGGCGACGACGATCGCGCGGCAGATCGCCAGTCCGAGGCCGACGCCGGCCTGGTGGCCCTGGGCGGCGCCGCGGTAGAATTTCTCGAAGATGCGTTCGCGCTCGTCGGCGGTGACGCCAGGTCCGCGGTCGGAGACGGACAGACGCACCTCGCCCGGGCCCTCCGGCGCGGGCAGGACCTCGGCCTCGACGCGCAGCGGCGAGCCCGCCGGCGCGTACTTGATCGCGTTGTCGATCAGGTTGACCAGCACCTCCTGGATGAGCTGCCCGTCGAGCGGCACCAGCGGCAGGACCGCGGGCACCACCACCTCGACCGTGCGCCCCTGGAGGCGCCGCTCCATCATCGTCATGGTCGAGCCGACCACGTCTGCGAGCGGATGCGGCTCGGAGCGCAGGCGCAGCTTGCCGGCTTCGATGCGGGTCATGTCGAGCAGGTTGCCGACCAGCCGCGCCATATTCTCGGCGACTTCCGAGATGGTCAGCGCGAGGTCGTGGCGCGACTGCGGGTCGAGCAGCGCGTCGTGCTCGACCAGCGTCGAGGCCGCGCCGGTGATCGCCGCCAGCGGCGTGCGCAGGTCGTGCGACACCGAGCTGAGCAGCGCGTTGCGCAGGCGTTCGGCGTCGACTTCGAGCTGCGCCGCCTGCGAGCGCAGCGCGAGGTTGTCGCACTCGATGGCCAGCGCGGTCTGGTGGGCGAAGGCCTCGACCTGGTTGCGGCGCTCGGGGCTGTAGACGCGCCGCGGGGTGATGAAGAACAGCGAGAGCACGCCAACCGTGCCTTGCGAGGCCATCAGCGGCACGTGCAGCGCCTCGCAGCGGCGCAAGGTGTCGGTGCCCAGTCCGGCGGGTCGGCCGTTGGCGAACGCCCACTGCGCGGCGATGGCGTCGGGACTGCCGGCGGCGCAGCGCGTCGGATCGCCGGCGCGCAGCCTGACGCGTCCCAGCGGATCGGGCAGCAGCACCGTCACCGGACAACCGAACATCGCCTGGCTGTGGCGCACCACCGCCGCGAGGATGGCGTCGATGCCGCGGATGGTGGCGAGGTCGCGGCTGACCGCGTGCAGCGCAGCGGTGCGCGCTTCGCGCTGGTAGGCGCTGTCGAGCTGGTGGTGCACGCGCACCGCCAGCGCGCTGACCGTGAGGCCGACCACCAGGATCGCGCCGAAGGCCAGGGTGTCCTGGACCTGGAAGCCCTGCGGCATCAGGTCGCGGATCAGGGCGTGCGCGCCGAGCATCGCCAGGATGGCGAAGAACACCGTCAGCTCCCGCCGGGAACGCGCCGCGACCAGCACCACCGCGACCAGGTAGATCAGGCCGACGTTGATCCGATCGACGCGGGTGATCACCGGGTAGAGCCACGAGGTCGCCGCCGCGACCGCGATCAGCACCGCGCTCGATACGCCCCAGTCGAGCAGCGCCCGGGTCGGATGCTGCGGCCGCGGGCGGCGGGTGGGCAGGTCGTCGCCCTGGTCGCCGTTGATCACGTAGACGTCGATGTCGCCGCTGCGCCGCACCAGACGCTCGGCCAGCGGGCGGGCGAACAGTTCGCGCCAGCGCGGGCCCGGCGCCTTGCCGACCACGATGCGTCCGAC
>JACDEC010000603.1 GCA_013816645.1 Planctomycetota bacterium | reverse complement strand
TTCCCAGGCCTCCTGCGCCGCTGCGCGTTCGCCGCGCGCCGCGTGGACCACCAGCTCGAAGCGCGGATCGTCGAGGGTCTCACCGCCGGCCATGGCGAGATCGAGGGCCTCGGCGTGCCGCCCGAGTCGCACCAAAGTGCGCACGCGCGTGTCGAAGTAGCGCCCGGCAAGGCCCTCGTCCTCGCAGAACAGGGCGGAGCGCATCGCGAACAGATCGGCGGTCTCGGCGTAGGCGCCGGCGCGGAAGCGCAGCACGGCCTCCCACAAGCGTGCCGCCGGATTCTCGGGCGCAGCCGCCAGACGCGCGCCCACCAGTGTCGCCAGATCGGCATCACGTCCTGCGATCAATACGGCGAGCTGGCGGAAGCTCGCCTCGAGCGGCGCTACCGCCGCGGCTTCGGCCAGGCGGCCGGCGGCGTGCAGGTTGATCACCCGGGCGGCGCGGTAGCGCTCGGCGAGTTCGTCGCTGGGTTCGAGCGCCACCCCGCGCCTGAAGGCCACGTCGGCGCGATCGGCGTCGCCGTTCAGGCGGGCGATCTCGCCCGCGTAGAGCGGGAGGTCCTTGGCGCCCGGGCGCGCATGCGCGTGCGCGGCGCACAGCGATGACAGCAGCGGCACATCGGACTCAGCCAGTGCGCTGTCCGCCAGCGTGGAGAACACCGCGTCGCGATCGGCATCCCCGAATGCGGCGTAGGCCTCGCCGCTGCGTCCAGCCGCGGCCATCCACTCGAGGAAGAGCCCAATGTAGGTCGATCGGCGGTCCTCGTCCCCCGCCTGGTTCCATGCGCCACGGATGGCATCGGCCGCCTCGCCAGGCAAGTCGACGGCCGCCAGCCGGAAGGCGCGGAAGAAGACCAGTTCAGGCTCGTCGGCGTCGATGGTGGCGTAGGCGGTCAGCACATCGTCGAGTTCGTCAGTACGCTCCTCGTTCAGCAGTCCGTTGGCCAGGCACGAGAATGCATGTTCCGGTTGGGGTGCCGCACGCAGCACTGCGGCGATCTCGCCCTTACGTCCCTCGGGCAGCGCGTCGAACAGACCAGCGATGGCGTCGTTCAACCCGGGGCGCGCAGCCAACACGGCGCGGTAGGCCGCAGCGGCTTCGTCGCAACGTCCGAGTGCCTGGAGCGCCGAGCCGCGCAGGAGCGAGCTCTGGACATCCGATCCGACCAGCGCCTCGAAGCTGGCTGCGGCGGCCAAGGCATCGGCGTGGCGGCCGCACGCCAGCAGCGCGTGCGCGCGCAGCATGGACAGCGACGGGTACGCTGCCTCCATGTCGACCAGGCCGTCCAGGGCGGCGAGCGCCGCTTGATGGTTGCCGCATCCCAGCAGCCACGTGGCATGCGTCACATCGAAGGCAGGCATCAGTGCATGGGGAAGCGCCGTCGCATCGAGGCGAAGGATATCGTTGAGATTGTCACCGCGCGGATTGGCGATGGCGTTGAGTACGCACAGCGCCAGTCGGCACGCCGCTGACAGCTGGTTGGGATCATTGCGCGGCCCATCCGCCACGCCGATCGCCAGCAGCGCCGACAGGCGCAGGGGCAACGGCAGGATCTCGAGATCATAGGGGCGCCAGGTCGCGCCGTCGCGGCGCAGCCAGAGCCTCACCATCCTGGCGCCATCGGCATCACCGCAGCGCACCAGCGCAACGGCCTCGTCGGCGCGATCGGTGCCGGCGCACGTCAGCAGGCGCGCGTGCTCCCAGCCGTTGACCCGGGTCGCCGCCAGCAGCGACGCCAGGGTGGCGCGATCGATCCGCGTGTCGCGCCCGCCCAAGCCACCACCGTTGACCACCTCGGTCAAGCGCTGCATGTCCCACTGCGCGGCCACGGGGATGGTGGGGCCTTGGGCGAAGATAGCGGCGAGCGGCACCAGCGCGGCGGCGATCGCCTGCTCATCGGGTCGCTCGACCGCCGGAGCACAGATCGGGGCGAGCAGCGCCATCGCCAGGAGGGCGCGGATCATGGGGTGATCGTGGCCGGGCCGAGCGGCCGGCAATGGAGGGTTGCGGCCCGCGCTGGATCGCGCGGGACGCATTGGGGTTTCGCGGGGCGATCGCGGGTCCCCCGTAAGATGCCTTTCAGCGTCAGGCTAGCTTTTCCTACGCCCCCGCTTGACCACCGCGGCCTGGCGCGGCTCGCCGAGCAACTTCCACACCCGCGCCGCCTCGGTGCAGCCCCAGGCCTGGGCGTCACAGCCGCGTTGGCGATGGGGCGCGTTGCCGTCGACGATCTCGGGCAGGTGGCCGAGGCAGCCTTCGACGAGCAGGCGATCCATGCTGCCGAGGTACGAGCGCGCCGAGGCCAGGGCGCGGGGCGAGAAGTCCCAGGCGCGGGCGAGCGCTTCGCAGAAGCCGGGGAAGGTCCAGGTCCAGGCGGTGCCGTTGTGGTACGCCGGCTTGCGCCGGGTGTCCTCGTCGCCCTCGTAGTGGCCCCAGTAGGGATGCAGGGGGTCGTTGAGCAGGCGACCATCGGCGCCGTGGATCGGCAGCGGCGGCGTCGCCGGCAAGGGCGCCAGGCTGCGCAATGCGCCCGGCACCACGAGATGGCGCAGGCTGGCGAGCACGGTGCGGCG
>JACDEC010000602.1 GCA_013816645.1 Planctomycetota bacterium | reverse complement strand
CGGCGACCCCCGCAACGGCCGGTCCCCGTTCCACGATCCTGCCGGCGAGGAACTGATGAACCCGCCCCGCCTCGTCGCCATGATCGCGCTGCTGCTGGTGCTGCTCGCCATCGTGCTGCGCCTGTTCAGCAACCCGGAGATGGCTTCGCCCCAGCCGCCGAGCCATCGCGGCGCCCCCGTGGCCTTCCTGGTCGCCAACGTGCCGGCGATCGGCGACTTCGCCGGCGAGTTCTATATCAACGACCTCAACCCGTTCGTGCCGATCAATGAACGCGCCCCCGAGAAGGCGGCGCTCGAGGAGCAGAAGCGTCCGCAGGTGGTCAAGGCCACCAAGCTGCCGCCGCCGCCCAAGAACGTGATCGTCGAGGAACCGCCCAAGAAGCCGGAACTGCCGACTCTGGCCGGCTCGACGACGGCGGTGCCCAAGTGCGTCGGCTTGATCCGCCACTCCAGCGGGCGCAGCGCGCTGATCGTGCGCATGGGAGCGGAAGGCGTCGAGCAGCGCCTGGGCATCGGCGATCTGCTCGAAGGTTGGCAACTCGTCGAGCTCGGCCAGCACAACGCGACCTTCCGCGATCCTTCCGGTGCGGAGCAGGTGCTGCCGATCGCGCCCGAGGCCAAGAACCTGTTGTCGGCGTCGCCCGGCGAGTCGTTCGCGCCCGCCGGGAATCCATCGGCGCCTCCCGTCGATCCCGCGGCGCAGCCGTCCCCGGACCCGTCCGGTGGCGCGATGGCCCAGCCGCCGCCGCCCATGGATGCGGATCGCGACGGCAAGGACGCGCGCAAGCGGCAGAAGCAGCGCTGAGCATGGGTCCGACCAGCGAGCGCTGCGTGGCGGTCGTCGCCATCGCCATCGTCCTGATCGCCGTGGTCGTCTGCGCGGACGGCGGGCTCCGCCAGCTGACCACGCCGCCACCCGGTCATCTCGGGCCACCCGTGATCGGAATGGTCGCGGCGATTCCCGCGATCGGAGATCTGAACGGCGAGTTCGACATCAATGCCTGGGATCCGTTTGTGCCGAGTCGCGACCGCTTGCCGGGCGATGTTCCGCCCGATCAGGCCGCTGATGCAGATCGCGATCGCCGCGCAGGCGACGTCGGCGATGGTCGCGGGCCGTCGCCGGCGCCGAGGTCATTGCCGGTGATCGCTCCCGCCGCGGTGCCGCGCTGCGTCGGTCTGGTCAGGCATAGCTCGGGGCGCAGCGCGCTGATCGTGCGCATGGGCGCCAGCGGGGAGGAGCGGCAGCTCGTGGTCGGCGAAACGATCGGTGGCTGGCGGCTGCTCGCGGTGGGTAGCGATGGCGCCCTGTTCAGCGATCCGCACGGCGAGCAGCAGGAGTTGGCGATCCCGGTGGTGGCCGGCCCGGCCTGACGGTTCAGGCCGAGAGCGCTTCGAGTCCGCGCGCCGCGCGCAGCAAGGTCGGCTCGGCCCACTGGGCGGCCTGCAGCTGCAGGCCGATGGGCAGACCGGCTTCGTCCGTGCCAAACGGCACCGAGATGCCCGGCACGCCAGCCAGGTTGGTGGCGATGGTGAAGATGTCCGAGAGGTACATGGTCAGGGGATCGGCGGTCTTCTCGCCGGACTTGAAGGCGGTGGTCGGGCTGGTCGGCCCCAGCAGCACGTCGCAGCGCGAGAACACCGCGGTGTAGTCGTCGCAGATGCGCCGCCGGACCTGCTGGGCCTTCTTGTAGTACGCGTCGTAGTAGCCGGAGCTGAGCACGTAGGTGCCGAGCATGATCCGGCGCTTGACCTCGGGACCGAAACCTTCGGCGCGGCTGCGGGTGTAGAGGTCGCCGAGCGTCTCGGCGTCCTTGGCGCGGTGGCCGAAGCGGACGCCGTCGAAGCGCGAGAGGTTCGAGGCGGCTTCGCCGGTGGCGATGATGTAGTAGACGGCGATGGCGTGCGCCTCGTGCGGCATCTCGACCGGGACCAGGGTCGCGCCGGCGGCGGTGAGCGCCGCCTTCGCGGCTTCGAGCCTGGCCGCGACCGCGCTCTGCAGGCCCTTGGCATGCCCGGCGACGAAGCCGACGCGCATACCTTTGATCCCGCTGCGCGGGTCGCCGCCCGCCGCCGTCAGCGACGGGTGCTGGCGCGGGGCGGTGGTGCTGTCGTGGGCATCGGGCCCGGCCATGGTCTGCAGGCACAGCGCCGCGTCGGTGACATTCACCGCCAGCGGTCCGATCTGGTCGAGGCTCGAGCCGAAGGCGATCAGGCCGTAGCGGCTGACCATGCCGTAGGTCGGCTTGAGCCCGACGCAACCGCACAGCGCCGCCGGCTGGCGGATCGATCCCCCGGTGTCCGAGCCGAGCGCGAGCGGGACGATGCCGGCGACGACCGCCGCGGCGCTGCCGCCCGAACTGCCGCCGGGGATCCGCGTCGGGTCGTGTGGATTGCGCACCGGGCCGCGTGCGCTGTTCTCATTCGACGAGCCCATCGCGAACTCGTCCATGTTGGTCGAGCACACCGGGATTGCGCCCGCGGCTTCGAGCCGAGCCACCGCGGTCGCGGTGTAGGGCGCGACGAATCCAGACAGGATCTTCGAGCACGCCGTGGTCTCGACCCCGGAGACGCAGAGGT
>JACDEC010000601.1 GCA_013816645.1 Planctomycetota bacterium | reverse complement strand
CTCTCGCCCTGGCACCTGCCCGATCGCCAGCGCTTGGCGCGGCTGCTCGAACGCGCCGCGGGCGCCACCGCCGATCCGCAACTCCTGGCCGAAGCCAAAGCGATCGACCTTGAGGTCGCCGAGTTGCACGACCGCGTCCATTTCCGCAACCGGTCGCGTCGATGAAGCGACCGCCGCAACGTCTGCTCGGCCTCGACTACGGGCGCGTGCGCATCGGCATCGCCACCTGCGACGAGCTCGGCATCGTCTGCACTCCGATCGGCTTCGTCCCCCGACCGGATGACGCGGCGGCCGCCCGGACCGTCGCCGCCCTGGCTCAGCGCGAGAGCGTGAGCGCGATCATCATCGGCCTACCGCTGCACGCGCACGGCGCGGAGGGCGCGAATGTGAAATGGGTGCGGGCCTTCGTCCGCGAGCTCGCCAAGATCTGCGCGCTGCCGGTGCACGAAGTCGACGAGCGCTACACGAGCGGCGAAGCCGAGGAGGCGCTGCGGAACGAAGGGAAATGGCCGGCCGCGCCGGGACAGGTCGACGCGCGCGCCGCCGCGATCCTGCTGCGCCGCTGGCTCGATGGCGAAACTTGAGCGCGGTGACGATGACGCCCAACCGAGCGGGCGCGCTGACGCGCGTCGATCCGGTGGACCGGGTGGACTCCGCGGGGATCGCCATCGAGAGCGCGTTCCTGGTGTTCAGCGACGACCTCGGCCGTGAGTGCCGGGTCTACGCCGCACGCTGCGCCGCGCACGGCTACCGGGGCGCATCCCCCGTGGTCATCCATCTCCCCGGCGGCACCCAGACCGTCGCCCATCAGGACCTGATCTGGTGGGCGCGCCGGGGGTTCGCCTGCGCCAGTTTCGATTGGCAGATCGGCGCCTACCCCGATCACGATCCCGCGCGCAAGAGCATCTGGCCCGAAGGAACGAAAGGTCAGTGTGCCGATACCGCGGACACCGCTCAGGCGGTGATGCCGTTGGCCATCCGCAGCGTCGGCGTGCTGATCGACTGGCTGACCTCGTGGCCAGCCGCCGACGCGCAGCGCATCGGACTGGCCGGGATCAGCTGGGGCGGCTACCTGACCTGGGCGGCCGCAGCCTGGGAATCGCGGGTGCGCGCGCTGGTCCCGGTCTACGGATGCGGCGGGCTGTTCGAGCCCGGGCACCCGTGCCGATCTCCCGTACCCCAGCCTCTCGCCGAGCACTGGGCCCGCTGGTGGGATCCGTTCGGCACCGTGGATCAGATCGTCGCGCCGGTGTGCTTCCTGTCCGGCACCAACGACTTCTTCGGCATCCACGATCACGCCCACCGTCTGCTCACCCGCGTGGGCGCTCCGCACCGACGCTCGCTGGTCGCCAACGCCAACCACCACCTATCCGCTGGCGAGTCGGCCCTGGCGCTGGCCTGGATGCGCCAGCATCTCGCCGACGGACCGCCGGTGCCTCCGGCGCCGATCGTCGCGTCAGCAGGTGAGGTCTGCGCACCGGGCGCGACCGCAGTGGCGTGGTGGTGGACACCCGGCAGCGAACGCGGCGATCTCGATTGCTGGTGGCCGGGTACACCGCCAGCTGGCGTGGGTGGCTCCTGCTTCGCGCGTGCGACGTACGCTGACGGATCGACCCAAACCAGTGCGCCGATGACAGTCGCAGCGGCCGCCGGCGACGATCTTGGCGACCGCTGGCCTGATCCGCGTGCCGGCTTCGCCAGCCAATGGGGCATGTCCTCGACCCAATTCCATCGCGACGAGTTCACGATCACCGACCTGGGTGGCGGACGCGGTCGTTGGACGGTCGAGCGCGCCGGAGCGGGCGGGCTTGACGTGGTGTTCCGCGGCCTGGCCGATCCGCGTTGGAATCGCGACCTGGCCGGGCTGCGCATCGCCCTCGACCTCCCCGATCCCGCGCCGACGAGGCTGCGCGTCGACATCAGACTGCTCGCCGGCGAGTACGCGGCCGACCTGCCGCGACGCCAGGGCGTGATCGCGGTGGATCTCGCCGATTTCCCCGGACTTCCGCCGAACACCGCCTGGTCGGCGGTACGAGCGCTGCGCCTGACCGGATCGATAGCCGGCAACGCCTTCACGATCGGCCCGATCGAACGCCTGATCGCCGCCCCTGGCGCACGCGGCGGCAGGGCCTAGGCTCGCCGTCGCTGCCGGACGGCCGCGTCGCGGTTCGCCGCGCCGAGGAAAGTCCGGGCTCCGCAGGGTATGGTGGCTGGCAAATCCAGCCGTCTCGCGTGGCGGCGGGATAGGGACAGTGCAACAGAAAACAAACCGCCTCGGTGGCTTCGGTCACCGAGGTAAGGGCGAAACGGTGGGGTAAGAGCCCACCGCGGACGTCGCAAGACGGACGGCACGGCAAACCCCACCAGGAGCAAGCCTAGAACGTGGAAAGGCGCGACCCGCGCCATTCGATCCACAGGTCAGGCGCACGATCCCTTCCGGCAACGGCGGGGACGAGAGAAATGGCCGTCCAGGCCGTCCGTCACCATGCGGCCGGTTGGACAGGACCCGGCTTATAGGCAGCCCCCGCACACACGATCCAGCCCGGCGCAAGCCGGGCTGGATCGTTTCCTCGCGCC
>JACDEC010000600.1 GCA_013816645.1 Planctomycetota bacterium | reverse complement strand
CTTGCCGTGCATCAGACGCGCGGCGCGCTCGACCACGCCGCCGAAGGCCTGGCCGATCGACTGGTGGCCGAGGCAGACGCCGAGCAGCGGCGTCTTGGCCTGGGCCGCGGCGGCAATCAGGGCGAGGCTGACGCCGGCTTCGTTGGGTGTGCACGGGCCCGGCGAGATCACAATGCGCTCGGGCTTGGCGGCGATGACCTCGGCCGCGGTCTTCTCGTCATTGCGCCAGACCGTGACCTCGGCCCCCAGCTCCCACAGGTACTGGACGAGGTTGTAGGTGAAGCTGTCGTAGTTGTCGATGACGACGATCATCGTGATCGGCGCAGCGTAGTCCGCGACCGGGCGAAGCAACCCGGCATGGGTACGACGCTTGAGACGCGATGCGCGGGCGATCCCGCTGCGAAGTCTGGGCTAGCCCGACCCCGCTTGACCCCCGTAGCCACGGCTCTAGGGTACCGCCCATCCGCCTGCGCTGGTAGCTCAATTGGATAGAGCAATAGACTACGGATCTATAGGTTGGGGGTTCGAATCCCTCCCGGCGCGCCAAACCCAGGGCCCCGCATCCTCATCGAGGATCGCGGGGCTCCTGCTTTTATGGGCGCCTCCAGCGGCGGCCTAGCGAGCCCCCTTAACCGCAATGGCATTTAGCGACTAGCACAACCGCCTGCCGTCGCTGTCTTTGCGTGCAATAAATTCCGGAATAAACGCTTGACATTGCTCTGAAAAATCGCGGTCGGCCCTCATGGGCACCTTCGACTGCACGCTCTTCACGAACAGTATCTTGAACACGGTCGGCACGTGGCTGCCACGTGGCTGGGTATGGCGACGTTCAGCGCTTGGCCCACTGCAGACCTTGTTGACGGTGATCAACATGGTGGCGCTCGGCAGCAAGGGATACCGGGCCGCTCTGCGTGATGTCTTCGCGGATATGCATCGGGTCTTCGGTTGGAACGGTGGCGCTCCGACGCCATCGGCGTTGACCCAGGCACGAGGCAAGCTCAGCGAGAAGATGTGCCGAGATTTGTTCCGCCGGGTGTGCGTCGAGGCCGGTCGGGTGGAATCGAGAGCGCGTCTGCGCTACGGGGATTTCCAGCGGATCATCGCCGTGGATGGAACGCGGACGGCGCTGGCGTCGACCGCGGCGCTCAAGCGCGATTTCGGTTGTCCCTCTGGTGATCATCTGGCCCCGCAGGCATTGCTGACGGTGCTGTGGGATGTTGGCGGGAACGTCCCGGTGGATTGGCGACTGGGGCCTCATGACGGCAGCGAGCAGGCGGATCTCACCGACATGCTGGGATCGCTCGGATCGGGCGATCTGCTGCTGGCTGATCGCCTGTATCCGTCGCGGGAACTGCTGACGGATCTCCAGTGCCGCGGCATCCACTTCGTCATGCGCGTCAAGACGTCTGGCACGCGGTTGGCACGCGAAACCGCCGCTTTCCTGGCATCCGGGCTGGATGACCAGACGGTCCCCCTGATCGACCATCCGTCCATCATGATCCGGTTTGTGCGCGGGTATCGTGACGGCAGCGACCATGTGGTCCTGGTCACGTCCCTGACCGGCCCCGCCCATGATTCCAGAGCTATCGCTGACCTCTACCAGCGCCGCTGGGGGATCGAGACGGCCTACCGCGAAGCCAAGGGCTGGCATGGCCTCGACGCCTTGCCGGGCCGCTCGAAGCAGATGGTGCGACAAGAGGTATGCGCCCTGATGCTCTTCTGGCTCATGCAGGGAGAACTCGAAGGCCAGGCACGAGCCGTCTACGCCAACGAGATCCGGCAACAGCCCGACGTCGATCCGAAGTGGACTCCGGCGGAGGGAATCGCCGAAAGCCCCGTTATTTTCAACCGCAAGCTCGCGGCCACCTCGGTGGCCTTGCTCATGGCGGCGGCCGTCAGCGGACTCGACGAGGCGGTCGAATCCTGGCGGGTCAGCATCCGCTACCTCTGGCAGAACCGTGCCCGGCGACGTCCCGGGCGCCGAAACCGGCGAACGTCAGAGCGGCCACATGACATCAAAATGCGGGATGAGATCAGTTCCGCCGCCGCAAAGGGCGGAAGGAGGAAAAGCGATGACCGGCGTTGCTAAACGCCATTGCGGCTAGCCGGAGGAGGTGACGACGGCGTCGCCGTGCGACGTGCCGCCGGGCGCATAGTAGTACTGGGGGCGGATGATCGGCGTGCCCTTGCCGTGGCGGGCCTCGCAACGCTCGTAGACGATCTGCGCGGCGATGCCGACCACGCGGCCGAGCCCGAAGAGCACGGTGTAATACGAGGGATCGGTCAATCCGCACGCCATCAGCAGCGAACCCGAGGCGCTGTCGACGTTCGGGTACGGGTCGTTGGTGCGGGTCTTGGCTGAGAGGATCGGCGGCGCGACCTCGCTGAGCAGCTTGACCATGCGGAAGTTGGTGTCGCTGGCGCACAGCTCCTCGCCGAGCGCGATGAAGACCTTGGCGCGCGGATCGGGCACGCGCAGGACCGCGTGGCCGAAGCCGAAGATCTTCTCCTTGTTGACCAGCTTCTCGTTGATGAGCGCGCGGACGGAGTCCGCATCCAGCTTGCCCTGGACGCGCTGCACGCACTCCTTG
>JACDEC010000114.1 GCA_013816645.1 Planctomycetota bacterium | reverse complement strand
GTCTGGCGCTGGTCGGCAACGCCTATGAAGGCGTGGGCATCCCCGATGTCGCCGCCAACGCGCTCTGGGTCGCGGAAAGGCTCGCGCAGCGGTACGCGGGCGATTGAAGCGGGGAGCTCGGCGAGCTGCCCCGGCCGGGGTCTATTCGACGATCTCGACCGCCGTCGGGGTGAGCGCCGGAATGCCGATCAGCCAGGCGACTTCCTTGATCGCGTCGTTCTCGAAGCGGATGCAGCCGTTGGAGGCCATCTTGCCCATCCCGCCGTTGGCGCCGGTGTAGCCGTGGAAGCCGATGCCGTTGGCGTTGATGCCCTCGGGGTCGAGCGCGATCCACACGCCGCCGAGGATGTTGCCGGGGTCGCCGGGCGGGTAGACCTTGCCGTCCATCGGGCTGGTCCACGGCGGGTCGAACACCACGTTGGTGACCTTGGTCTTGCCCACCGGTGTCGGCGATTCGACCGCGCCGTGGGTGATGCGATAGCGACGGACGAACACGCCGCCGACGAACAGGTCGGCGTTGAACTCGCTCTTGTCGATGTGGACGAGGCAGCCGCCGTTGTCCTTGATGCGCAGCACCTTGAGCTGCTCGTTGGCGCGCAGGTCGCCGGCCTCGGGATCCTTGCCGCGCATGCGGTTGAGCTGCTGGTGGGTGGTGCCCAAGCGCTTGCCGATGGCGTTGAGATTCTCGCCGGAGGCGACGGTATGGACGTCGACCAGCCCTTCGCCCTGGCCGGCGAACTTGTTGCGGGTGAAGAAGATCTCGGCGCCCAGCGGCGCCAGACGGGTGTCGACCAGCGCTTGCGAGAACGCGGCGTGGGCCGGCTGGTTGTACAGCGCCTTGAGCACCTCGCCGTAGAGTTTGGCGAGCTTGACCGCGGCCGGGCTGGAGGCCGCGGACCCGGTGAGCTCGCCGGTCTTCCACAGCGCCTCGGCCTGCTCGTATTGCAGCTTCACGTTGGCCGGCAGGCCGGTGGCGGGCGGACTGGCCGGATCGCCCGCGGCGGTGGTCCCGCCCGGGTTGCTTGGGGCCGTCGAACCGTCGCTGCCGCCAGCGGCGCCGGTGGGTCCCGGCAAGCCGGTCTCGGTCGCCGACGGGCCGGGGATGGCCGAGGCATGACGCGGCTGCCACCAGTACTTCCAACCCGCGAAGGACAGGGCGGCGACGACGATGACGGCGATGAATTTGCCCATGCGGACGATCCTGACACCCCGGGGGTCGACGGGGATGGAGTACCTTTCGCGGCAGGAGTCGGAATGCAATTCCCGCTCACGCGGAGATTGCCGGCGCACGTGCGTCGCGCGCCCGCTTATCCCCCGCGCATGTCCCCTGGCCCCTCCGCATGGGACCGCTAGTGTCCGACTCCCTCGCAGGAGTCGCCTCATGGCCCACCGCCCGATCCGCCTCGTCACCGGTCTCGCCGCCCTCGCCGGCCTGACCCCCTGGAGCGTGGCGGCCGAGAACGGCGGCATCGCCGGTCCGGGAACCAACCCGCTGCCGGCGAGCGGCACCTCGTCCCCGGTCATGGCTTCGCCGCAGCGGCAGGTCTTCATCAGCGGGCTGGTCGACCTCGACTACCTCGCCCAGGACAACTATCTCAATGCCGACAGCGACGATCGCGGCGACCTC
The DNA here is from genome assembly GCA_013816645.1 of Planctomycetota bacterium. Taxonomy (GTDB): domain Bacteria; phylum Planctomycetota; class UBA11346; order UBA11346; family UBA11346; genus JACDEC01. The sequence continues at coordinate 6,642 of JACDEC010000114.1, read as the reverse complement.
TACAAAGAGGGCCTGATCCGCGGCGAGTTCGGCGCGCGCGTCGAGCTCGATGAGAAGATCGAAGCCAAGCTGACCATGGCCTACCAGGCGCAGATGGGCGGCCAGCCGTTCGTGCGTTCGGTCGATGCCGCGGCGGTGCCGCCAGCCGATGCGCAGAACACCGACGTGGTGCTCGACGACGCCTTCGTGGTGCTCAAGGAATTCCTCAACTATCCGCAGGCGAGCCTCAAGGCCGGCCGGCAGCCGGTCGCCTGGAACCTGCGCACCGATTACGGCGCCTTCCTCTTCGACAGCCGCGCCAACCATCCCGAGGTCAGCAGCTGGGACGGCGTGAAGATCCAGCTGCAGCTCGAGACCCTGGTCTTCCATCCCTACGCCTACGCGCTGCCCGACGACAGCCGCCTCTACGGACTGGCGCTCGACTGGCAGCCCGAGCAGGGCGCGGCCAACGGCCTGTTCATCACCGGCTCGGCCAACGTGCAGCGCGATGCGGAATGGGCCCTCCAGACCGGCCGCACGCTGTTCACCTATTACGGTGGCCTGGAGATGCGCTTCGACAACGGCATCGACCTCTTCGGTGAAGGCGCGATGCAACGCGGCACCGCCACCAGCGACCTCTCCTATCGCGGCTACGCCTTCAGCGGCGGGCTCGAATGGCGGCCGAACTCGGTGCTGCCCATGTCCTTCGGCGTGCAGGGCGATTTCTTCAGCGGCGACGACAACGCCACCGACGGCGACCTGCACACCTTCGTCAATCCTTGGGAAGGCTTCAGCGACACCTACATCGTCGAGCACGAGAAGTACGGCGAGTTGAGCGAGCTGACCCACCTGGGGCCCGGCGGCACTTCCGGCGTCGGCTTGCAGGCGGCCAAGGTCAAGGCCGAGGTGGCGCTCGATCAGGGCGGCCGTTTCCGACTGCGCACCATCTACGGGTACTACCAGACCTCCGAGGACGTGGTCGTCAACGGCGACCGCGATTTCGGCCAGGAGGTCGACCTGTCGCTGAGCTGGCAATACAACGACGCCGGCAACGCCCACCTGACCTTCCTCGGTGGCGCGTTCCTGCCCGATGAAGCCTACCAGGCGCTCTCGCCGGGGGTGGTCGGCGACAACGACGACATGATCTGGTTGTTCGCGACCAATCTGCAGGTCGCCTTCTGATCGCGCGATCGGCCTGACGCGACGGCGACCGCGCGGCTATTCCCCAGCCGGCGCCGTTGCCGGTGGCGTCCAGTCCTCGTCGTCCATCTCCCATTTGCGGGTGTCGCGCAAGTCGACGTGGAGCACGTCCGACTGGGTGAAGCTCAGCTTCTCGAGTGTCCCGGCGCGGTAGAGCAGGATTGGACGACCGCGGCCTTGGCCGGGCAGCGCGCCGGCAGGCAGGCGCCACGCCTTGGCGGTCCAATAGAGGTCTTTGTAGTTCATCGCGCCGAGCCAGAATTTGCTGACCGATTTGCCGTCCTTCTCGCTGACGAAGGCGCAGCGGCGGGCGAAGCCGGTCTCGTCCAGGTCGGGATCGCCGGTGGCCTCGGCCCAACTCGGCTTCATCTCGGTGATCACCCACGGATTGGGATCGCCCTCGCCGCGCGGGCGGTAGCCGACCGTGACGTCGAACTCCTGGCGGACCAACGCCTCCTTGACCTGGTGCTTGCGCGCGATCGCGGAGAAATCGACCTCGGTCATCCGGTAGTATGGGATGAACATCTTGGCGACCACTGCCGCGACGATCAGCAGCACCGCGGTGACGAGGAAGCCGGCGATCTTCGAACTACTGTTGCTAGTGGTGGCTGAGCCCATGCCGAGAGCCTAGCAGGATGTTGGAAAAAGCACCCTGGGGAGTCCGGGGGACGCCGCTTCGCCGAAGCGAAGCGTCCACAGCCCGGGGGATTTCTCGGGGAAACGCGAGCGAGCGCCCCGCGACATGCGCTCACCAAGCGGCAGTTCCAACGGCCTGATAGCGGGTCGGCGACCGCTTCACACGCCAGCGCGAGAAGCGCTGCGGTAGCCATCTGGATTCTGCGACTGCCAGCGCCAGGCGTCCCGGCACATCGCATCGAGACCCAGGCTGGCGCGCCACCCGAGATCGCGTTCGGCGGCTGCGGGGTCGGCGTAGCTCACGGCGACGTCGCCCGGCCGACGCGACGACAGACGGTAAGGCAGGGGACGGCCGACCACCGCACCCAAGGCCGCCACCATCTCGAGCACGGAGTAGCCACGACCGGTGCCGAGGTTGTAGGCGATGCAACCGGGGCCGCGATCCAGGCGATCGAGCGCGGCGAGGTGGCCCTTGGCGAGATCGACGACGTGGATGTAGTCGCGCACCCCGGTGCCATCCTTGGTCGGGTAATCGGCGCCGAAGACGTTGAGCTGCTCGCGCTTGCCGACCGCGACCTGCAAGAGGTAGGGCATGAGGTTGTTGGGGATGCCGACCGGATCCTCGCCGATGCGTCCACTGGCGTGCGATCCCACCGGATTGAAGTAGCGCAGCAGGGTGATGCGCCATGCGGGATCGGCGTGGGCGAGGTCGCGCAGGATCTGCTCGATGTACAGCTTGGTGCGCCCGTAGGGGTTGGTCGCGCTCAACGGCGAATCTTCGCGGATCGGCACGGTCTGCGGATCGCCGTAGACCGTCGCCGACGACGAGAACACCAGGCGGCGCACGCCGCAGGCGCGCATCGCTTCGAGCAGGACGAGCGTGCCGGTGATGTTGTTGTGGTAATAGCGCAACGGCTGCTCGGTCGATTCGCCGACGGCCTTGAGCCCGGCGAAATGGATCACCGCGCCAATCTCGTGACTGGCGAAGACCCGGTCCACCGCCGCACGGTCGAGCAGATCCGCCTCGTAGAAAGCGACCTTCTTGCCGGATATCTGCTCGACGCGCCGCACGGCCTCGACATCGCTGTTGACCAGGTTGTCGAGCACGACCACGCCATGCCCAGCGGCCAGCAGTTCGAGCACGCAATGCGAGCCGATGTAGCCGGCCCCGCCGGTGACCAGGATCTCGGCCATGCGACGCCTCCGCCGAGGAGCATGCGGGCGTGCGGGCACGACGCCACCCTCGCGCCTTCCTGACGCACAACGAGCAGCTCGTTGGGCCGGGGCCTCGGGGCAGCGGCCTCGGGGCAGCGGCCTCAAGGCAGTGGCCTCAAGGCAGTGGCCTCAAGGCAGCGGATAGTGCGGCAACGACCCGGCGCTGATATCCGAGGATGCCATCGCCGCGTAGGCGAGCACCAGCGCCGCGGCGCGATGGCGGTGGATGCGTTCGAGCAGGAGCTCGCCGCCATCGGCGGTCACGCCCAGCGGGGCGTCGTCGCGTCCGTAGCGGACGAGATCGATGAAGGTCAGTTCGGCCGCGATCGCGTATCCCGCGCTGCCCGGGTTGACGATATCGATGCGGGTGAGCTCCTCGAGCGTGGCGCTGAAGCGTTGGATCACCAGGTCGGGGTCGTGGTCGAGCAGGGCCAAGGTGGCGAGCGCGTCGTAGGCCCCCTGCCACAGCGGGAGCTGACGTCGCACCAGCGCCGCGGTGAGTTCGAGATGGCGCGCGCACGCGGCCGCGGGCGGAACGTCGGCGAGCGGCAGGATCTCAGCGGCGACCAGCAGATGCTTGCCGGCGAGCAGGCCGGCGTGGCGCAGGTGCTCGTAGCAGTCATCGCAGCGTTGGACGGCCTCCTCGGCCGGCAGAGGCAGCGTGGCGAGCAGCGCGCAGCCGGGCAGCTGGCGGCGACCGGAGAGCCACCAGTGGCGACGACGCAGCGCGGCGGCGATCTCGCCCAAGCGGCCGACCGGGTCGGATCCGGCATCGCCGGCGACCTCGTGGACCAGGGCCGCGACCACCGCGGGAGCACCGCGACCCAGGCCGGCCTTGGCGAAGGCGCGCCGGCGGACCTCGAGGCGATCGACCAGGCTGTCGACGTCCAGGCCGCTCTGCACCGCCACCGCGGCGACCAGGTGGCGTATCGGCGAAGCCAGCGGTTCGAACCAGCGGACGCGTTGCACGATGCGTGTGCCGGCCTCGGCGAGGTCCTGGGCGAGCTGCTCGGGGTCGTGGGCGTTGACCAGGACCATGCCGGCGGCGAAGCGCAGCCAGGCCTCGTCGGCGGGTGCCGGATCCTCGACCATCATGGCGCCGTAGAGTTCGCGGAAACGGGTCAGCGGATGCGCGGTGCGCAGCTGTTCCTGGGCGGATTCAAAGGTCGTGACCATGGCGGCATCCCCCGTTTCGCACCCTCCATCGTACCGCGGCCGACCCTGGCTTCCACGCACGGACCCAGAGGTCTACCCACCGACCCGTTGGGCGAGCACCGGGAAGCCGCGTTCCCACCAGCGCCACGGACGGTCCGCCCACCCAGGGCCCGCGTACGAGACCCCCACGCGCGGCCCACTGGCGAGCGCCGCGCGCGGTTGGGTGGGCGCGAGCAGGCGCAGCGGGCACTCCTGGCGTCCCAGTACGCTGGCGTTGGACGAGAGGTCCAGGCCGAGGGCTTGGCAGACCTTGCCCGGACCATTGGCGAGCAGGCGTGGCCGGCAGGTCGGCTGGTTGCGGCGCTGGCGCACCAGGGCCTCGCCGTCGATCACCTCGACCGCGCGGATCAGCACCGCCGCAGGCGTGCCGGGCCGGTCGCAGACCAGGTTGAGCAGCACGTGCATCCCGTAGACGAGATACAGGTAGATGGTTCCCGGCTCCTGGTAGAGCAACCGCGTGCGCGGGGTCATGCCGCGCGAGGCGTGGCAGGCGCGATCCTCTTCGCCTTGGTAGGCCTCGGTCTCGACGATCCGCGCACGCACGCCCTGGCACGCGAGCACGCAGCCGATCAGCGCCGGGGCGACCTCGGGCGCCGGCAGCGACAGATCGGGGATGCGCGCTGCCACGGCGTGCCTGATCGCCTGGCCCGGGTCAGATCTCGGACAACGCCTTGATGCCGGGCAATTCCTTGCCCTCGAGCAGCTCAAGCGACGCGCCGCCGCCGGTCGAGCAGTGCGTGACCTTGGTGTCGGTACCCCACTTGGCCGCCGCGGTCGCGGTATCGCCACCGCCGATCACGGTGATCGCGCCCCGAGCGGTGGCGGCGACCACCGCATCCATCGCCGCCTTGGTGCCGACCGCGAACGGCTCGAGTTCGAAGACCCCGAGCGGCCCGTTCCAGACGATGGTCTTGGCGCGGGCGATGACCTCGGCGTTGCGCTTGCGCGTCTCGGGCCCGCAGTCGAAGCCTTCGCGATCGGCGGGGATGCCGGTCGCATCGGTGGCCGCGCCGACTTTGGCGTCGGCGCCGAACTTGTCGCCGGTGACGTAGTCGACGGGCAGGTGGATCTTCACGCCCTTGGCCTGGGCCTTGGCGAGCAGCTCCTTGACGATCTTGGCGCCCTCGGCGTCGAACAGCGACTTGCCGATCTCCATGCCGAAGCAGACCTTCTTGAAGGTGTAGGCCATGCCGCCGCCGATGATCAGCTCGTCGGCCTTGTCGATCAGGGCGCTGATCAGCTGGATCTTGTCGGCGACCTTCGCGCCGCCCAGGATCGCCAGCAGCGGCCGCTTCGGCCGGTCGAGGATCTGGGCGAAGGCGTCGAGCTCCTTGGTGAGCAGGAAGCCGGCGGCGCGCTGGAGCTTGACCCCGACCATCGAGCTGTGCGCGCGGTGCGCCGTCCCGAAGGCGTCGTTGACGTAGACGTCGCCGAGCTTGGAGAGCGAGTCGCGGAAGGCGTCGACCTTGGCCGGGTCGGCCTTGGTCTTCTCGCCGGTCTTCTCGTCCTTGATCGAACCTTCCTCTTCGATGTGGAAGCGCAGGTTCTCGAGCAGCACGACCTCGCCCGGCTTGAGCGTGGCGCAGGCTTTCTCGACCGCGGGGCCGACACAGTCGTCGAGGAAGCGCACCGGACGCTTGAGCCGTTCGGAGAGCTTGGTCGCGATCGGTTTGAGCGAATAGGTGTCGACGCGCTTGCCATCGGGCCGCCCGAGATGCGACATCAGCACCACCGCCGCGCCATGGTCGAGCGCGTATTGGATGGTGGGCAGCGCGGCGTCGATGCGCTGGGTATTGGTGATCGCCCCGGTCTTCTTGTCCTGGGGGACGTTGAAGTCGACGCGCATCAGCACGCGACGGCCCTTGAGGTCGAGTCGATCGATCGGGAGCTTGGCCATTGGATGGACCTTTCGTCGCGGTGGCGCGCCCAGCATTGGACGGACCGCGACAGCGCAAGACCCAGCAGGGCTGATGAAAACGTCGGCTCGCTAGCCGTGCGCATTCCGCTGGGCACTAGCGCTCTGTTTTCCGGGAAATGCGCAGGCTCTTAGCTCTTGTTTCGGGGAACTGCGTCCCCCGAGCCCCCGCAGGGTGCTGGCGGGGCCGCTCAGCGATAGCGCATCCGCCGGGTCATCCCCCCATCGACGAGGTGATTGGCGCCGGTGATGAAGCCGGCCGCGGGCGAACACAGGTACCACGCGAGTTCGGCGACATCCTCGGGCAGACCGACCCGGCCGCAGGGGTGCTGGAGGTGATCGGCGCGCGACAGCCGCGCCTGCCGCCGGCCCGGTCCAGAAGCCCGGCCGCTGACGTCGATCCAGCCGGGGCTGATGCAGTTGGCGCGCACCTGCGGTCCGAGCTCGACCGCCAAGGCGTGGGTCAATGCCACGATCCCGCC
>JACDEC010000599.1 GCA_013816645.1 Planctomycetota bacterium | reverse complement strand
TGGCCGCACGCATCAGCGAGCGATCGGAATAGCCCGGCGGTTCCATCGCTTCGTCCTCTGCCGCTAACGCCGCGTCGACCATCGCATCCGTGACGGTGGACAGCGCCGCCAGCCTTGCGCGTATCTCCGGCCAGGCGGTGACGAGCGCGGCGATGAAGTCGGCATCAGCGAATGGCACGAGCGCGTCGTCGCTGACCTGCGCTGCCGTGATCCCGCTATGAAAGCTCGTATTAGCCAGACACCGATGCGTGTCCGTGCGGCATGTCTCCCACGGTCCGGGCGTCGACTTCTCCGCCAGCGCGTCGAGTCGGGCGATGAGGGGGTCGGTCATGCTCCGTTCCGATCCGGTCGGTAGCCGTAGGAGTATGCGGTTCGGCTCAGCAGTGCAGACGCGCCAAAGGTGGCGCTCTCGCCGTCGACCAGCAGCGCGAAGACCCACGGCGCGAGATACTGCCAGGTTTCCTGCCGAATCACGAACGCACCGCCAGGGGATCGGGTCATGGCGTCCCCTCCTTCGCAGCAGGCGCGGCGGCGGCATCGCGGGCCGCTCGGCACGTGGTCTTCTCGCATGTGTCCAGAGCGCCATCGTGATGCGCCCGGTGGACCGTCTGCGCCAGCCAATCCACGGTGACGCGCAGAGCAGCAGCGTCCGCCAGGGCGGCGTCGCGCTGGGCTTCGATCCGTTTGATCGCGTCGAGGTAGTGATCCTCAACCGCGTCGATGCTCTCCCCAGCCTCGGGCGGCGTCGGGGTGTGGAGCATGATCGTGCCGGGTCGGCAATCCACCTCGGGCGGCGTCGAGGCGCTGGGGGCGCGGCGGAAGCCTGCGCTCAGGACGGCGTCAGTGATCGAGGCTGGCATCATCACGCCAAACCGGCGCACGATCGCATGCAGCGCGTCCCGTTCCTCGCGGTCGGCGTCGTCGGTGGTGGTCATGGCGTCCCCTTGGGGGCGGTGATGGCTGCGGTTGCCAGCGCAATAGCGTCCTGCGGATCGTGCCCGTAGATCGGTAGCCGCGTGATCTTCTCCAACGCCGCACGAAGCGCATCGCGCTCGCAGGTGATGGCTGCCAGCTCGGCCTCCGCTCCGACAGCGCGGACTGCCTCCCGGATCACGGTGTCTAGTTGCACGGCATGCCGGTGCCCATCCACCCAGCCAAGGGCGGACAGGGCGGCGATGGCGGCACGTGCGTACGACCTGAAGTTGTCGCGGTCGCCCTCCTCGATCTCCTCCCAATAGACGCCCCACAGGCCGCAACCGTCCTCGTTGTCGCAGATGGCTTCTGCCACCGCCTCCACGGCGGCGGGGTCGGGGTCGGTCATGCCTCCTCCCGATCCATCCGACCCTGGCACGTCGCGCAGAGGAACCTGTCCGAGCACGGCTCGACTTCGCCGCAGCGGCGGCATTCGATTCGCTCCGCTGCGTCTGCGGCCTCGTCCGGGTCGGGCATCGGCCCTGGCGTGTGCGTCGGCTGCGGCTCAGTGTCATTGCTCATGGATTGGCTCCGCTGATGCGATGTTCACTGCGGCAGCCGTCGCAGCGCAGGTAGGTCGGCACGCGCGCCTGTGCTCCGCCGTCGAAGCACAAGGTGAAGGCGTCGCCGCCGCAATCGTGGCATTGCTCGCCGCCGTCGTTCCAGCGGAAGGCCTTGCCGGTCACGGTCAGCCAAAGGCGGGTGCCGTTGATGGTCACGGTGTGCTCGGTCGTGGCGGTGTTCATGGTCTGGCGCTCCTTGCGTGGGGGTGGGTTAGGCGATCCAGCGCATGGCGATTCCGCTTTTGACGGTCGATTGGTAGTCGCCGGCGCTGTAGTCGGCGAAATCGCAGCCCTCGCCCGTCTCGGCGCCCCGCCACCAGAGTCGTCATGGCGTGTCCTTGGCTGCGGTGATGGCGTCACGGGCGCACCCCGTACGCAGCCTGCACCGCGCGGTGCGCTTCGATCAGCGCCCGCTCGCAGCGGAAGATTTCGGCATCGTCCGCGAGGCGGCAGGCGGTCAGGAACGCCCCCTCGCGCATCTCCGAGATGAGCTTGGCCCGGCGCTGGGCCGGGGTGCCGGTCAGGGAGTCAATCGAAAGGATGGCGGTCGTCATGGCTGGTGTCCTTGCTGGTGATGCCTAGAAGGTACCCGATATCGGGTACGAGTCAAGGGGCTTGTTCCCGCGCGCTCCTGGCGTGGGCGTGGGTTAGGCGTCGGTCGAGTCGACATATTCCGCGGCCTTCGCCAAGTCGAACGCCACGTCGACTTCTCCGCACCGGAGGAAAACGAGAAAATAGGTGGCCCCGCGCGCGATGGCCTGGGCAACTCCATCACGGACGCATCCGGCATCTAGCGCGGCGACCATTTCAAAGTCCTTGACTATCTCGACAAAGACCGTCCGGTCTTCGTTTCGGTAGATCCGGGCTGCAATCTCTGTCGTGTCGATCGTCATAGCTGGTGTCCTTGCTGGTGATGCTCAGACCGTACCCGATATCGGGCACGTCGTCAAGGGGCTTGTTCCCGCCATCGGGCACGGCATGCTTCGCCCATGACCCATCCCGTTGTCGCTGACGTTGCCGAACGCCTGACGGCCGCCGGCTGGACCGTGCGCAAGCTCCGCGACA
>JACDEC010000598.1 GCA_013816645.1 Planctomycetota bacterium | reverse complement strand
GCGATGTGGAGCCACCGCCTCTGTCGGTGTCGCAGGACCTGGTCGACGAACTCCCAACCGTCGAGCCGTGGCATGTTGATATCCACCTGACCTGACCCCCGTCTTCAAGGCATCAGTCCCAGCACCAAGGCCCCGCTGTCCTTCCACACCCGCTCCCACAGCTCGATGCTCGTGGGCAGGCCTTCCGCGCTGCGCGCGGTGTCGGCGAAGACCACGTGGCTGCCGAGCACCGGGTCGTAGGCGGGCCACAACGGGTGGCCGGGCGCATTGGGGTCGCCGGTGGCGGCGAAGCGGATCCAGCAGTCGCTCATGGTCTCGGCGAGCCGGTGATCGATAGCGTCGTAGCCCTCCTCGCCAGCCAGGGTGAGGAACACGTAGGGGATCTCGGCGGCGTGGGTCGCACCCAGGCCGGCCAGTCGAGTGAGCGGCGAGATGCGGGTGAAGCGGTAGAGCCAGACGTTGGGCTGGACCTTGGCCATGGCGCGGGCGTGCAGCCGCGCGGGGACCTCGAAGAGCACATCGGTGATCACCCGGGCCAGGGCGGCGGGAACCTCGGCGTCGCTAGCGGCGTTGTAATGCGCGAGCACGTCGCCGGCGTTGCGCCCGCACAGCTGCTGCACGGCCAGGCGGTACATCAGGGCGCGCTTGATCGGCACGTATTTCACGAACAGCGAGCCTTCGTCGGCATTGGTGCCGGCGAGCAGCGGCACGGGATGCTGGCGGCCCTGCGCCCAGAGTCGGTCGGGATCGTCGGGCAGGACCCAGCCGTCGACCACGGGTCCGAAGGCGGTGCCGCGTCCGAACAGCCCGAGCGACGGTTTGGAGACGGCGATCAGGCGCTCGGCATCGACCTGGCGCAGCATGTCCGCAGTCATGCAGCCGAGTTGGGCGGCGAGCCGGTTGCCGACCGCCTCGGCGGAATCCTTGGCCGCGTCCTGGGTGTCGCGCAGGCGCCGTTGGCCGCCGATGGCGCCGCCGCTCTGGGCGATTGCGCGTTGGAACAGGCCCTCGGCAAGCGGCGAGACCAGCAGGCGGCAGATGCTCGCCGAGCCCGCGGATTCGCCGAACACCGTGACGCACCCGGGATCGCCGCCGAATCCGCCGATGTGCGCGCGCACCCAGCGCAGCGCGGCCATCTGGTCGAGCAGGCCGTAGTTGCCCGAGGAACCGTGCGGGTCCTCGGCGGACAACGCGGGGTGGGCGAGGAATCCCAGCGGGCCGAGCCGGTAGTTGATGGTGACGACCACCACGCCCTTGGCGGCGAGGCGCTCGCCGGCGTAGAACGGGATCGAACCGGAGCCGCAGACGAATCCGCCACCGTGGATCCACACCATCACCGGCAGCTTGGCGGCCGGATCCGCGGTCGGCGTCCACACGTTGAGCGACAGGCAATCCTCGGACATCGCCACGAGGTCGCGCGAGAACCACGAACGCGGCTGCGGACACGCCGGTCCGAAGGTCGTGCAGTCGCGCACGCCGGGCCAGGCGACCACCGGCTGCGGCGGACGCCAGCGCAGGGCGCCGACCGGAGGCGCAGCGTAGGGGATGCCCTTGTAGGCGGTGACCGTGGCGATGCGCGCGCCGGGATGACCGCCGACCAGGCCACCAGCGACCAGGACCGGTTCGCCGCTAATCAGCGGGCAACAGGCGATCAGCGGGCAACAGGCGATCAGCAGGGCCAACCACGGTGCGCTATGCATACGTACGCCTCGGTTGCGAGTGGGTGGACACCGCATGATGAGTCCGCGCAGCCGGCGATGCCATGCGTACCTGGTCCGAGGTTCAGGGTGTCGCGCGGTGCTCCGGCGCTCGCCCGTCGTGCCAGCGAGGTTTACGACGCACCGTGGTTGAAGGAGGGGGACGACCGCAGCGAAGACACGTGTTGCAACGCCTGCGACGCCGGTCGAGACTCGCCGGCCATGGCCGAACTCCGCTCCACCGTGATGCGCCTGGAACGTCAGATCCAGCTCGACCAGTCGCAGGCGCTCACCGCGCTGGCGACCGCGCACGAGCAGCTCAGCGAATCGGTGCTCAAGCTCGCCCGCGAGCATGGCTACCTCGGCTCGGACCCGCTGGGCGGACTGGCCCAAATCGTCGGGCCGGCGAGCGCGGAGGAGCGCCAGATCGGCGAGGCGGTCAAGGGCCTGTGGAGCACCTTCTTCGCCTGCTTCCGCGACGACGAGGCCGCCTTCGAGGCTGCGCGCTTCGCCGAGAAGACCGCGCACATCACCGAGCGCCTCGCCGCTCTGCCGCCCGGCGGCTGGCCGCCGCTCGACCTGTCATTGGAGATGGTCGCCCAGCTCGACGCCCTGTGGGAGGAGCGCCACCAGGCGATCTCCGAGCGGCTCGACACGCTCATCCAGGATCTCGGCGAGCACCAGGCCAAGCTCGGCGGCATCGCCATGGAGCAGGCCTACCAACAGGACGAGCTGGGTCGCGCCATGCAGGTGCTGGCCGCGGCGCTGCGCGAGATGGGCGAGCCGGTCGGCGCGGCGCCCAAGGCCGGCCAGCTGCTCGCCCAGCTGGTCAGCCGCTACCGCAAGGAGATCATCGGTCTCAAGCAGCGCATCGAGCTCGCCGACGGCGCCCGCGCATCGCTGCTC
>JACDEC010000597.1 GCA_013816645.1 Planctomycetota bacterium | reverse complement strand
GCCGTGGGCGACGTCCTCGATCCACCAGGCGACCAGCCGCGCCTCGTCGCTGCGCAGCTCGCGCGCCGGACCGGCGCAGGCGCAGCAGGCCAGGACGACGACCAGGGCGGCGAGCGGTCGGAGCACGCGACGATGCTGACGTCGCCGGGCGCACCAGGCAATCGCTGGCCCGCTCGACGTTGCAAGCGGTGCGCACGTTCCAGCTCATGGGTTTGCGGAGACCACCTCCTAGCGGGTACACTGGAGCGCATGGTCGACGCGCGCTCCATCCTGCTCGTCGCTGGCGAGGCCGACGCCGTCGGAATGCGTCAGTCGCTGCCGGTGGGCTGGACCGTGGTCAGCATGGCCACGACCGCCGAAGCGGCGGAACGGCTGCGCCTCGATGAGGCGAAGTCGGCGCTGCCGGCGTTGGTGGTCCTCGACTACGATCTGCCCGATTCCAGCGCCCTGCTCTTCCTGATGTACGTGAAAGCCAAGGGCAGCTGGCGCCACCTGCCCGTGGTGCTGTGGACCGGCGTGCCCGACGCCCAGCGCATGCACGAGGTGGGCTACTTCGGCGCTGCGGCGTTCCTGATGCGACCGCGCGATCCCGAGTCGTTCGCCAGCGCCGCGCGCCGGCTGGTCGCCATCGCCGACCAGCCGCCCGAACACTAAGACTCCTTGTTTCGGTGGACTGCGTCCCCCGTGCCCGCGCAGGTGGCGGCTGCGGTGGCAGGTTTGCATGCGCTCGCCGCCCTCCATCGTCAGGGCATGGGACGATCGCCGCTGCCCGTCGACGGGCTGGTCTACTTCTGGTTCCTCAACGACCACTGCCCGCTCGCGGAATTGCGCCGGCAGATCGCCGAGTTCGCCCGCGCCAAGGTCGCGGCGGTGGTGCTGCATCCGCGCGCTGGCCTGCTCGTGCCGTACGGTGGCAGCGATTGGTTCGAGCTGATCCGCACCCTGGTGCAGGACTGCCTGGCCGCGGGCGTGCAGCCCTGGTTGTACGATGAGCAGCCCTATCCCAGCGGCTCTGCCGGTGGTTGGATCACCGTCGAGCGACCCGAGCTGGCGGCGCGCGCCATGGAACGCTTCGTGGCCACGCCCGAGCAGAGCGCGGACGGCGCGCTGTTCCTGTTCCCCACGGGCAAACTGCTGTGGGTCGGCGCGGTGCCGCCCGCGGGCAGCAGCGCAGCCCCGATCGAGCTGACCGATCGCGTCGGTACGATCATGCGCCAGTGGGAGGTCACGCCCTGGGACAGCCGCTGGTACTACTCGACCACGCCGCTCTATCCCTGCCCGCGCTCCGAGGCCGCGCATCCCGAGTTCGGCCTGCGCGTGCCCGCCGGCGCGATTCCCGCGGGCTGGTCGCTGGTCGCCTACGTCGCGCGGCCGATCGTGGGCAGCCAATGGGGCCACCTCGCCGATTCGCTCAATCCCGAGGCCACCCGGTTGTTCATCGAACGCACCCACGACCGCTACGCCGCATCGCTGGGGGACCTGCTCGGCAGCGCGGTGCCGGCGATCTTCACCGACGAAGCCAAACCGCACACCTCGAACGCCTGGACGCCGGGGATGTTCGAGGATTTCACCGCGCGTTACGGCTACGACCTGCGCCCGCGGCTCGAGGACCTGTTCCACGATCACGACGCCGCGCGCTGCCAGCTCACCCGCCTGCATTACCGCCAGTGGCGCACCCAGCGTTTCATCGACGCGTGGATCAAGCCGGTCGCCGACTGGTGCAAGGCCCACGACGTGATGCTGGTCGGGCACGTCAGCCCCGAGGACGATCCGCTCGAGCAGGTCAACTCGCTGGGCAACCTGTTCCCGATCCAGCGCCATCTCGGCCTCGCCGGCTTCGACCTGATCCTGCCCGCGGTCGGCGACGCCCGCCACGCCGTACTCAATGTCGGCGTGACCATCGCGACCTCGGTGTGCCAGCAGCAGGGCCTGCCCGGAGTGATGAGCGAAACCCTGGGTGCCAACGGCCCTGACCTGACTGCGGCCATGGCGGCGAAGATCCTGGCCTGGCAGACGTTGTCAGGCGTGGGCACCATCGTCGTGCACGGCGCCTTCGCCTCGACGCTCGGCCTGCGCCGTTGGGACGCTCCGCCGGATTGCGGGCCCGAGAGCATCCGCTGGCAGGGCATGGGCCAGATCCAGGAAGGCCTGCGACCCTTCCAGCGCCTGATCAACGGTGGCGCCATTCAGCTCGCCCCGGTGGCGATCCTCTGGCCGATCCGCAGCTTCCAGGCGCGCTACGTGCCGTGGCTGTCCGAGGACGTCGGTCCGCGCCGCGATTTCTATCAGCTCCTGCTCGCCTGCCTGCAGGCGCAGGTCGGCGTGCACCTGCTCGACGAGGAGCAACTCGCCAGCGCGACCTTGCGCGACGGGCGGCTGATCATCGGCCGCGCGAGCTACGCGGCGCTGCTGCTGCCGACCGTGGCGGTGCTGTCGCAGCACAGCCTGCGACGGCTCGACGAGCTCGGCGCCGCCGGCTACCCCGTGCACGCCTTCACCGACGCGCCGCGCTTCGCCCAGACCGAGCGCGGGCTCGATCCGGTTGCCGGCTTCCGCTTCGCGCGGGTGCGCGCCGACGACTGGACCGCGTGGTGCCGCGCCCAGC
>JACDEC010000596.1 GCA_013816645.1 Planctomycetota bacterium | reverse complement strand
GCTACGTGGTGCCCGACGACGTCGCCGACGTCGCCCTGCCCGCGCTGCGCCACCGCGTCATCCTCAGCCCCGAAGCCGAGATCGAGGGCCGCAACGCCGACGGCATCCTCCAGGAGGCGATCAAGGCCGTCGAGGTCCCCCGCGGCCTGTCAGCCGCCACCGGTTGAATGCTGCCTTTTCCCCTCCCGACCCCCACCCCCTGACCCCAGACCCCCGTGGTTCCCTTCCCCACTCGCCGCCTGTTCATCCTGATCGCGCTGCCCGCGCTGCTGTCGCTCGGCCTGATCGTCGATGACGACTGGCTGCCCGCGCTGCTGCTGCTCGACCTCGGCGTGCTGCTCGCGGCCGGCGCCGATGCGTTGCTCGGCCTGCCACGGGCGCGGCGATTGACCGTCGACTGGTCGTCGGCGCGCACCTGGTCGCTCGGCCGCGGCGAGAGCCTGCACTTCGCCCTGGCCAATCCCGGGCGGCGCGGGTGGCGGATCACCGCGACACCCGACGTGCCGTCCGAATTCACGTTGAGCGAGCGCGAGCGCGAGGTGGTGCTGCCCGGGCGCAGCCGCGCCGAGATCGAGTTCGTGGTCACCGCGCGCGAACGCGGCACCTGGCGGCTCGACGGCCTGCACGTCTCGGTCACCAGCCGCCTCGGGCTGTGGACGCGCCAGCTGCGGATCGGCGAGCCGCGCACCATCCACGTCTACCCCAACCTCAAGCAGCTCGGCGAGTACGCCCTGCTCGCTCGGACCAACCGCTTGTCGTTGATCGGCGTGCGCTCGGCGCGCCGGGTCGGCGGCGACACCGAGTTCGAGCGGCTGCGCGACTGGCACTCCGACGACGGCATCGGCCGCGTCGACTGGAAGGCGACCGCGCGCCGCGATCAGCTCATCGTCCGCGATTACCAGGCCAATCAGAGCCAGACCATCATGCTGCTGGTCGACGCCGGCCGGATGATGGCCGGACGCTCGCCGGGCGCCGACGGTCGCGAGGCCTCGCTGCTCGACCACGCCATCGACGCCGCGCTGATGCTGGCGTTCGTGGCGCTGCGCCAGAACGACCGCGTCGGGCTGATCGCCTACGCCGACGGCGTGCGCCGCTGGGTGCCCGCGCGCGGCGGCACCCGCCAGCTCAACCGCCTGATCCACGCCCTGCACGACCTGCAGCCCGAACTGGTCGAGAGCCGCCACGAGGAGGCGTTCGTGCACCTCGAGCGCAAGGAGCGCAAACGCAGCCTGGTCGTGGCCTTCACCCACGTGCTCGACGACGTCAATGCCGGGCACCTCGAGCGGCACCTCGCCAACCTGGTCGGGCGGCATCTGCCGTTGGCGGTGCTGCTGCAGGACGCGGATCTGCACGCCCAGCTGCGCAGCGCGCCCAGCGACGTCGACGGGATGTGGAAGAGCGCGGCGGCGGCGACCATCGCCAACTGGCGGGGCGAGGTGATCGGATCGTTGCGGAAGAAGGGGGCGCTGGTGCTGGATGTGGCGCCGGAGCGGTTGACCGCCGAAGTCGTCTCGGGGTATTTGAAAGTAAAAGCTAAACACTTGCTTTAGCCCGCGCCCGGCGGGGACGCCTGGCGATCGCGGCTGCGCCGCGCTGTCTCGCTGCGCTCGACCGGGCCTTGTCCCCGTTCGCTCGCGCAGGCTCGCTCAGGGGATTGCTGTTCGCGGGCTCTGCCCGCTACGCCCGCCAGGGGCTTTGCCCCTGGACCCCGAAGACATTTCAGTGCGGGTGCGTGCGTCGCGTTCAGCGGCCCGCGCCCGGCGGACGCCTGGCGACCGCGGCTGCGCCGCGGTGTCTCGCTGCGCTCGACCGGGCCTTGTCTTCGTTCACTCGTCGCACCTTCGCACCTTCGCACCTTCGATCGCGCAGGTGCGCCGGGCTCTGCGGTGTAAACGCCGTAGGGAAAGGTTGTAAAAGGATCGTTGAAGCACGTGGCCCTAGCCATCCGCAAGCGGCGGATCAGTGGTATGTCATGCAGAGATGGGCACGGGAAAGCCGCTGATCCTGATGGTGGAGGACTCGTCGGCGCATGCGCAGCTGCTGACCCTGGCGGTGCGCGAGGCGACGCCGTCGGCGGAGATCCGGGTCGCGGAGAACGCGGTCACCGCCTTCCGCATGCTCTCGCAGCGCGATGAGTTCGCCGAGGTCAGGCTACCCATGGTCATCGTGCTCGATGCCAACCTCCCGGCGATCAGCGGGGTGTCGATGCTGCGCACCATCAAGGGCGACCGACGCTGGAAGCACATCCCGGTCGTGATGTTCTCGTCGTCGGCGCTCGATCGCGACGTGTGCCTGGCCGCCGGCGCGGCAGCCTACGTGATCAAGCCGCCGGACTTCGCGGGCTACGTGACCTTCGCGCGCACGCTCGAACCGTATCTCGCGGGCAAGCGGCGGCTCTCGGCCACGCGCTGAGCGCATATTGGCGGTCCACCGGTCACCCGTGCTGTCCCTGCCTTCGACTTCCGGACTTCCGGACCTCCGGACTTCCGGACCGTGGCAATCAGGATTTCTGCGCTGCAGCTGCGGCGCGCGCCGGCCACCAGCCGTCGGCCAGCGTGGCGGTGGCTGGCTCCACCTGCTGGGCGAGCGTGCGGTAGCGCGGCTGGCGGGT
>JACDEC010000113.1 GCA_013816645.1 Planctomycetota bacterium | reverse complement strand
GACATTTCTGATACAGGATACTAGCGTTCGGATTTCGCGGATAATAGGCGCGCAAGCGCCCCGCGACATCCGAACGCTAATCGATCGCGGTCGCCTCGGCGGTGCGCACGGCCTCGAGCACTTCGGCCGGTGTGGCCGCCTCGCGCAGTCGCGAATCGACGAAATCCGAATCGAGGATGCCGGCGATGCGCGCCTGCAGGCGCTGGTGGATCCTGGGTAGCCCGGCTGGGGTGAGCAGGATGAAGAGCAGATGGACCTTCTCGTCGCGGTCGGGCATCGGGACGCCCTCGGGCGAACGCACGAACATCAGCAACGGCTTGGTCAGGCGCGGCAGGCGGGCGTGCGGCATGGCGATGCCGTAGCCGAGGTAGGTGCTGACCAGCTTCTCGCGCTCGAGCACCGCGCCGACCAGGCTCTCGGCGGGCATCGGCAGATCGTCGGGCGGGACCCGGCCGAAGGCGCGCATGATCGCCTCGGGGATCGAATCGGCCTCGAGGTCGAGGACCACGCGCCCGACGGTGAGCACATCGCCGAGGAATACTGGCGGATCGGAAGCGAACTCGTCCTCCACCGTGCCGATGATCTCCTCGATGATGTCCTCCATGGTGATGAAGCCGGTCCACTGGCCCGCCTGGTTGATCGGCAGCGCGGCGTGGATGCGCCGCCGCTGCATCTCGGCGAGCAGCCCCTCGAGCGACGCGTCCTCGTTGGTGCCGACGAACGGCCGGGCGATCTTGGCGAGGTCGGGATGGCTGTCGCTGAGGTGGTGGAGGAACAGATCCTTGACCAGCACGATGCCGAGCGGCCGGCCCGCGGCGTCGACCAGCGGATAGCGCGAAAACCGCCACTCGCGCATGATCGCCTGGTTCTCGCTCCACGGCGCGTCGACGCGCAGCACGCGGACGTTCTGCCGGATGCGCATCGCGTCACGCACCTTCAGTTCGCCGAAGTCGAAGATGTTCTCCATGAACAATAGCCGGCGGAAGGACATCAGTCCGCCGCGGTGGCTCTGCGAGATGATGATGCGCAGCTCGTCCTCGCTGTGCACGTCGTGGCCGGCGATCGGCGGCAGGCCCATCAGGCGCAGGACGGCGTTGGACGAGGTGTTCAGGATCCACAGCGGGGCGTAGAAGATGAAATGGAAGAAACGCAGCGGCAGCGCGCACCACAGCGCAGCCGCCTGGCTCTTGCGGATCGCGATCGATTTGGGCACCAGCTCGCCGATGAGAATGTGCAGGAAGCTGACCAGGATGTAGGAGAGCGCGAAGGCGATGCCGTGCGCGGTGTACCAGCGCGCGCCGTCCGAGAACCAGCCGGTCCACTCGACCAGCGGCTGGACGAACACCACTACCGCCGGTTCGGCGACGAACCCCAGCCCGATGCTGGCGAAGGTGATGCCGACCTGGCACACGGAGAGGTACTCGTCGAGGTGGGCCTGGATGTGCTTCATCAGCTTCGCGCGGGTATTGCCCTGGGCGATCAAGGCGTCGATCAGCGACGGGCGCACCTTCACCGCTGCGAACTCGGCGAGCACGAAGAAGGCGTTGAGCAGCAGCAGGACAACGGCGGCGAGCAGGAAGACGAGGGTCATCGGGGGGGACCAGTGTGGCCCTCCAGCGCAGCGCGCAATGCCGTGCGACGCTACCCCTAACGCCTTTTCAGGAGCGCAATTGAGCCGACCAGGCGGTCAATTTCCGACCACCGCCAGCGGCGCCTGCCAGGCGCGCTTCAACGCCGTGCCATCGGCGCTCAGCGATGCTCCGCGGCCCTTGATGCTGACCTTCGCGCCCGCCACAACCGTTCCGACCACGGCGTGCGGCACCCCGGCGAGCAGGCGGGTCGCCTCGGCCACCCGCTGCGCGGGCACGGTCAGGACGATGCGGCTGTTGGATTCGCTGAAGAGCAGGCGATCGAGCGTGCGCACATCCGCGGCCGCGGGCACCCGGTCGGCGTCGATGTCCAGGCCGAGCCCGCCCGCGAAGGCCATCTCGGCGAGCGTGACGCCGAGGCCGCCATCCGAGCAGTCGTGCGCGGCGTTGACCAGGCCGCTGGCGGTACAGGCGGCCACGGCGCGTAGCACCGGCAGCGATAGGGCGCGGTCGACCTTGGGCACGATGCCGCCGGGGACGCCGAGCAGGGCGAGGTACTCGCTGCCGCCGAGCTCGTTGCGGGTCTCGCCGACCACAATGACCACATCCCCCGCGCGCTTGACGTCCATGGTGATCGACATGCGGATGTCGGGCACCACGGTCAGCGCGGTGATCAGCAGGGTGTGCGGGATGCGGATGGTGCGGCCCTGGAAGGCGAACTCGTTGGACAGGCTGTCCTTGCCGGACACGAACGGCGTGCCGTAGTACATCGCGTAGTCGTAGCAGGCCTTGCAGGCGCGGACCAGCGCGCCGAAGACCTCGGGATCGGTGCACTTGGCCCAGGAGAAGTTGTCGAGGATGGCGACGCGGTCGATCGGCGCGCCGACGCACACCAGGTTGCGCAACGCCTCCTCGATGCCCGCCGCGGCGGCGTGGTAGGCGTCGACGTCCGAGAAGTTGGTGTTCAGACCGCAGGCCACGGCGACGCCGCGATTGCTGCCGGGCACCGGCGCGACCACCGCGCCGTCGCTGGGCCCGTCGTGGGCGACGCCGACCAGCGGCTTGACGATCGAACCGGCCTGGACCTCGTGGTCGTACTGGCGGATCACCCATTCCTTGCTGGCGACATTGGGCCGCGCCAAGACGCGGGCGAGCATCTCGCCGAGATCCCCGGCCGGCGGCAGCACGGCGTCGGCTTCCGGCTTGGGCGTCCAGGTCGCCGGGCGCTTGGAACGGGGCACGCCGTCGTGCAGGAAATGCATGTCGAGGTCGGCGACCTGCTCGCCGTGGTAGCGCAGTTCGAGGCGGTGGGTGCCGGTGATCGTGCCGATGTCGACGGCTTCGACGCCTTCGGCCGCGAAGATCGCCAGCGCGCGCTCGAGCCGCGCGGTGGGGACCGCCGCGACCATCCGCTCCTGGCTCTCGCTGATCCAGATCTCGGCGTAACTCAGGCCGGCGTACTTCAGAGGCACGCGGTCGAGATGGATGACGCATCCGAGTTCGGCGGCCATCTCGCCGCAGGCGCTGGACAGGCCACCCGCGCCGCAGTCGGTGATGGCATGGAAGCATCCGGCGTCGCGCGCCTGGAGCATGGTATCGAGAACCTTCTTCTCCTCGATGGCGTTGCCGATCTGCACCGCGCCGCTCGAGACGACCTCGCTCTTCTCGTGCAGTTCGGCCGACGAGAAGGTCGCGCCGTGGATGCCGTCGCGCCCGGTGCGTCCGCCGATGCACAGGATGTGATCGCCGATCACCGCCGCCTTCTCGACCGCGGACTTGGGGATCAGCCCGCCGGTGCCGCAGAACACCAGGGGATTACCGACGTAGCGCTGATCGAAGCGCACCGCGCCGTTGACCGTGGGGATGCCCATGCGGTTGCCGTAGTCGCGCACGCCGGCCACCACCTGGCGCATCAGGCGGCGCGGGTGGATGGTGCCGGGCGGCAGCTTGGCTGGATCGGCGTCGATCTCGCCGAAGCAGAAGACGTTGGTGTTGAAGATCGGCTTGGCGCCGACGCCGGTGCCGATGACGTCGCGGATGACGCCGCCGAGGCCGGTGTTGGCGCCGCCGTATGGTTCGATCGCCGAGGGGCGGTTGTGGGTCTCGACCTTGATGCACACGCCGGTGACATCGTCGTACTCGATGACCCCGCTGTTGTCCTTGAACACCGACAGGCACCACGGCGCCGCGATCTCCTTGGTGGCGCGCGCGATGGTCTGCTTGAGCAGGTTGTCGATGATCTCGACGCCGGCGGGCGAGCGGTACTCGACCAGGCCCTTGAGCGTCTTGTGCACGCAGTGCTCGGACCAGGTCTGGGCCAGCGATTCGAGTTCGACGTCGGTCGCCTTGCGCCCGAGGGAGCGGAAGTGCGCCTGGATGGTGCGCATCTCCTCGAGGGTCAAACTCAAGGAACCATCGCGGGACAACGCGATCAAACCCGCGTCGTCGAGCCCGGCCAGATCGATCTCGGTGCGCGGATGTCTGACGTCGCCGCCGGGCAGGCGCAGGCGCACACTCTCGGACGGATCGATCGCGACTTCCTCGATGGCCTGGTTGGCCAGGCATTTCCAGGCCAGGCGCTGCAGATCATCGTCGCCGGCGCCGACGACTTCGACGCGGGTGCCGACCCGCACGCCCCCGAGGCGGATGCCGAGATCGGCCGCGCCCTTGACGATCGACGCTTCGACCGGGTCCATGACGCCGGTCTTGCGCTGGACCTCGATGATCCGGCGGCCCTCGGCGACCGGCGGGGTGAAGGACAGGCGCTCGATGACCGGATCGACGAGCAAGGCGCCAAGCCGCTCGATCTGGGCGCGGTCGACCTCGCCCTGGAGCAGGTAGTAGCGGCTGCGACGGATGTCGGCGATTCGGGTCAGACCGAGCATCCGCGCCTCGGTGACGAGGTGGTGGTCGATCCCGGGACGGACGGGAAGGACATCGATGCGGTGCACGGCTGCGCTCATGGGACGGGGATGATCGGAGGCGTGCCGGGGCCTACAAGCTGTGAGCGGTGGCCGGAGACGGCGCGGCCGTAGCTCGTCCCCCCCTTCCCGCTTGGCACCTCGCGACGTGGCCCGTACAAGCGCCGCCGAGGACCTCATGCCCGATCCGTTCAAAGCCTACGACATCCGCGGTCTCTACCCCCAGCAGCTCGACGAGGACCTGGCCTACCACATCGGCAACGCCACCGCCCAGGTTCTCGGGCTCGCCGGCAAGCGCTACGTGGTCGGACGCGACATGCGGGTGTCCAGCCCGGCGCTCAAGAGCGCCTTCGTGCGGGGGCTGCTCGATGGGGGGGTGATCGTGGTCGACGTCGGCCTGCTGTCCTCGCCGGCGGTGACCTTCGCGATGCACCACCTCGACACCGCGGGCGGCGCGCAGATCACCGCCAGCCACAACCCTGCGGCCTACGGCGGCATCAAGATCACCGGTCCGGGCTTCAAGCCGATCGGCGGCGGCAGCGGCATGGAGGAGATCGAAGCGCTGGCGCGCGCCAAACGGGTGGCGAAGGCCCCCGGCGGACGCATCGAGGAGGCGCTGATCCACGACGCCTACGCCGTCTTCCTGGCCAAGCTGCCGATGCCGGTGCGCCCGCTCAAGATCGTGGTCGACGGCGGTAATGGCATCATCGGCACGATGTTCCAGCACCTCGCGCCGCGGCTGCGCAACATCACCCTGATCCCGATGTACTTCGACCCCGACGGGCGCTTTCCCGCGCACGAGGCGAACCCATTGAAGGCCGAGAACCTCAGCGAACTCATCGCCCGGGTGAAAGCCGAGAAGGCCGACTTCGGCGCCGGTTTCGATGGCGATGGCGACCGCTGCGCCCTGGTCGACGAGACCGGCGCGATCGTATCGTGCGATCTGGCGACGGCGATCATGGCCAAGTACTACCTGGCCAAGGAGGGCCCCAGCGCGGTGGTCTACGACCTGCGCAGTTCGAAGGTGGTGCCCGAGTACATCCGCTCGCTGGGCGGCACACCGGTCGAGACCCGGGTCGGCCACAGCTTCATCAAGCAGACCATGAAGCAGCACCACGGCTGCTTCGCCGGCGAGCTGTCGGGCCACTACTACTTCCGCGACTTCTGGAACGCCGACTCCGGGCTCTACGCCTTCCTGATCCTGGCCAACATCATCAGCGAGACCGCCAGCCTCGGCGCCCTGGTCAAGCCGCTGCTCAAGTACCACCACAGCGGCGAGATCAACTTCAAGGTCGCCGACGCCGAAGCGGTGATGGCGCGCATCCGCGCGTTGCCCGGCGCGCAGATCGCCGAACTCGACGGCGTCACCGCGCGCTACAGCGACTGGTGGTGCAACCTGCGCGCGTCGAACACCGAGCCGGTGGTGCGCCTCAACCTCGAGGCCGACAGCCGCGAGCTCATGGACCGCAAGCTCACCGAGATGAAGAAACTGATCGCCGGCTGAGCTCAGCGCTGCGCTGGGTCCGCCGAGGCGGCGGCAGGCTCCGGGCTCGCGGCGAGCACGCACCAAGGGACGCGCCGATAGCCGATCTGCACGAGCGGCCCGAGCTGCGAGAGATCGAGACGCAGGGTCCGAATCCGTCCTTTGGCGTCGTCCTTATCCCCGGCCGACTGCTCGAGGATCGTGATGCGACCCGGGCCGTGCACCCGGTAGACCACGCCGTCGATAGTGATGGGATCATCGACGATCACCGCGCCTTCGCAGCGGATGAGATCGCCGGGCAACGGGATCTGGCGCGGCGGCAGCGACCGACTGAGGTCCATCGCGCGGACACCGGTGATCGCCGACACCGCGGTCTGGACCAGCTCAGCGGACGAACCATCGCCGACGGTCGTGCCGAGACGTGCCTCGACCCAATCGAGCAGCGCCCGGCTGGGCGCGCGGGTGTTGCCCGGGATCGAGACATCCTCGGCATCGAGCGCGACCTCGTCCTTCGCCAGCCGCTTGCCTGTCCGGCCATCGTGCAGGTACACCGTCACCGTCGATTCGCTGAGGATCTGGCACCCGCCGAGGATGACGAGATCTGCGCCGCATGCGGCGGCGAGCTCGGTGATCACCGTGGTCGAATACGGGATGGTCGGTGGCAGCCCGAAGACCTGGGGTTCGAAGCGCGCGAGCAGCGGCGCATCGTCGACCACCGTCACCCCGCGCCGGGCGAGCTCATCGCGGAACACGAACTCGGCGACGGTCTCGAACGCCCAGGTGTTGAGGTGATGGCGCGTGCCGACGAACGGCGCGACCAGGCAACGCTTTCCCGCCAGCAGCGGCTGCAAGCGCACGCCCAGCTCGGCGATCTCGCCCGGCAACGCCGACTCCGGATGCTCCGCCCAATCGTACTCCGGCTCGGCGGCCGCGTTCGCGACCCACCACGGCAGGACCAGCAGGACGCACAGGACCACGCGCATGGCGGGATGATCGGGAGCGCCTCGCACGGCTCAAGCTGCGAGGCGAGCAGGGTACCTTGTGAATCCCGGACTCAGCGAGCGCAGCAGCGCCGCAGGCGCGAGTAGCGAGCGTATGCTGGGGGGCAGCGCCGTAGGCGCGTTGCCGGGGGGAGATCATCCCCCCGGCTCGCGAGCAAGCGCACCCAGGAGCGCAGCGACAGGTGCGCAGCGAGCGAAAACTAGAAAGTCCCGTCCCACCGCTCCAGGAACTTCTCCTTCTCCGACTCCATCATCATCTCGTACAACTCGTCGCAGTGGCCCTGGACGAAGCGGTCGAGGCTGTAGCCCGTCCAGTTGATGCGGTGGTCGGTGATGCGGTTCTGCGGGAAGTTGTAGGTGCGGATGCGGTCTGAGCGGTCGCCCGAGCCGACCTGCTCCTTGCGCAGGGCGGAGCGTTCGCGCTCCTGGCGTTCGCGCTCGGCTTCGTAGAGCCGCGAGCGCAGCACCTTCATCGCCCGCTCGCGATTGGAGATCTGGCTCTTCTCGTCCTGGCAGCTGACCACCACGCCGGTCGGGATATGGGTGATGCGCACCGCTGATTCGGTCTTGTTGACGTGCTGGCCACCCGCGCCGCCGGCGCGGAACACGTCGATGCGCAGGTCGTCGGGGCGGATGGTGACGTCGACCTCCTCGGCCTCGGGCATCACCGCCACGGTGCACGCCGAGGTGTGGATCCGGCCCTGGGCTTCGGTTTCGGGCACGCGTTGCACGCGATGGCCGCCGGATTCGTAGCGCAGCAAGCCGAAGGCGCCCAAACCGCGGGCCTGGCCGACGGTGCGCGCCAGGAACACCGCCTCCTTGAATCCGCCCTTCTCGCCTTCGTTCAGCGAGATCGGCTCGAGTCGGATGCCGTGCTTGGGCACCCACATCGAGTACATGCGGGCGAGATCGCCGGCGAAGAGCGCGGCCTCGTCGCCGCCGGTGCCGGCGCGGATCTCGAGGATGGCATCGCGGCTGCCCGCCTCGTCCGACTGGACGAGCATGAGCTTGATCTCATCGAGCAGCCCGGCGGCGACCCGCTCGTTGGTCGCCACCTCCTCTCGCGCCATCTCCTTCATATCTGGATCGGCGAGCAGCGAGCGCGCAGCGCTGGCGTCGCCCTCGGCCTTGCGCAGGCGCATGTAGGGATCCATCAACCGACCGAGGCGGGCGTGCTCGCGCATCAGCCCGAGGTAGCGCGAACTGCCGACGATCGCCGCGTCCCCGAGCATCTCGGTGATCTGCGCGTAGCGCTGCGACAGGCTCTCAAGACTGGCGAGGAGGTCGGGCAGATGGCCTCCCACAGGGGTCGGGGGTCAGGGGTCGGGGG
>JACDEC010000595.1 GCA_013816645.1 Planctomycetota bacterium | reverse complement strand
GTGCAGCAGCCGACGCTGCACGCTGCACCGACGCCGGGCTGGGCGCGTTCGCGGCCAGCGGCACGAACTCGACGCCGAATCCACGATCGAGTTCGACGAGCTGGCGCAGGTTGGCGATGATGTCCTCGCGTTCGCCCATGGCTGGCGATTCGACGGCGCCGGGAGCGGGGGTCAACCGCGCTGCCCCAAACCCGTGCGCATTGTCGAGGTCGCAGCGCAGCCGTCGCTGGGTCGCGGTAGGATGGACGGAGCAGGAGTCGCCATGGACCTCGCACCCTCCCAGTCTGTCCTCGCTCCCGAGGAGCTCCTGACCCAGCTGCGCTGGCGCTATGCCACCAAGCGCTTCGATCCGCAGCGGCGCATCGATGACGCCACCTGGTCGGCGCTCGAGGACGCCCTGGTGCTGGCGCCGTCCTCCTACGGACTGCAGCCCTGGCGGTTCCTGGTCATCGATGATCCCGACCTGCGCAGCGAACTGCGGACCGTGAGCATGGACCAGCCCCAGATCGTCGAGGCTTCGCACCTCGTGGTGTTCGCCGCCAGCACGGTGATCACCGAGCAGGACGTCGACGGATTCGTCGAACGCACCGCCGAGGTCCGCGGGGTGCCGGTCGCCTCGCTCGACGCGTTCCGTCAGACCATGATCGGCGACGTGGTCGACGGCCCGCGCGCGCTGATCGCCCGCGAGTGGGCGGCGCGCCAGGCCTACATCGCGCTCGGCGTCCTGCTCTCCAGCGCAGCGATGCTCGGCATCGACGCCTGCCCGATGGAAGGGTTCGATCCCGCCGGCTACGACCGCATCCTCGGCCTGGAAGACCACTCGCTGCGCGCGGTGGTGCTGGCCACGCTCGGCTACCGCCGCGCCGACGACAAGCATGCGGCGATGCCCAAGGTGCGCTTCACCAAGGACCAGGTGGTCGAGCATCGTTAACAGACGCTCGCTGTCGGCTGCGCCTCCTGGCTCGCTGACGCGGGGGGATTGTCTCCTCGCGATCCTGGGGCAGGGCCCCCAGGATCGCAACCCGACAGCATGACCGCAGGCGCACAGCGCCGGAGATCGTGCGAAAGGGCCCCGCGAACGCGCCTGCGGCGCTGCCCCCCAGCCCTTGCTCGCTGTCGCTGCGCTCCTGGCTCGCTGCGGGCATGCGTTGTTCGACCGCTTGCTCCCAGTTGCCGCACAGGTGAGATCTGGTCATGCCCACTGTCGCCATTATCGGCGCTTCGCCCAAGTCCGACCGTTACAGCCACCAGGCCGTGCTCAAGTTCCGCGAGCGCGGCTACACCGTCTATCCCGTCAATCCCGCGGGTCAGGAGGTCGACGGGCTCAAGGCCTTCCGCACCCTGGCCGAGGTGCCGGGCAATCCCGACATCGTCTGCATGTACGTGAACCCGACGACCGGGGTCGAGATGCTCGACCAGATCGTCGCCAAACGGCCGCGCGTGCTGTGGCTCAATCCCGGCGCGGACGGAGAACCGCTGGCGTCGGCGGCCCGCGCCAAGGGCATCAACGTGGTCGAGGCCTGTTCGTTGGTGGCACTGAGCTACGGGGATCCGCTCGAGAAGTTCTGAGGGAGGGGGCGGGGTACGGGTAGGGGTGCGATGTACGACGTACGACGTACGACGTGCGGCATTCAACTCCGTCTGCCCCGTCTCACCTCGCCGTCGCACGTCGCACGTCGCACGCACGTCGCACGTCGCACGTCGCACCCTATCCTCCCTGCACCTCGAGCACGCGCCTTGCCCGCGACCACAGCGCCATGTTGCCCACCCGCAGCGCCAGCCACCAGCCGAGCCCCAGCAGCCCGACGTGCGCGAATGACCGCGCATCGACGCCAAGCTTGCCGACATAGGCCATGGTCGGGTAGTAGCTGATCAGCGCGAACGGCAGGTAGGACGTGAGATCGGCGAGCCAGCCGGGGAAGTAGTGCAGCGGCACCATCAGTCCCGAGAGCAGCATGATCAGGTTGCGCTTCAGGCTCATCAGGCCGGTGATGTCCTCGAGGAAGAAGCTGGCGCTACCCGCGAGAAGGTTCAGTTCGGCGTTGATCGCGAACGCGAGCACGAACAGCAGCGGGAACTGCCACCATCCGTGGCCGACCGGGGGTAGGACGCCGAAGAGCGGGACCAGCACGACCGCCATCGGCAGGGCGAAGAACAGCACGCGGAAGCAGGTCTCGCCGAAGGCCTGCGCCAACCATTGACCGTGGAAGTCGACGGGCTTGAGCAGGTCGAGGGTGACGTCGCCGCTCTGGAAGCGTCCGGCGATCTCGCTGTCGGTGTTGGTGAAGTAGGCCGAGCGCGCGAGGTAGCCGATCGCCAGATAGGTCGCGAGTTCGCGCAGCGTCAGGCCATCGAGCCGATCGTCGGGTCCGAAACGTTTGGCGGCGAACACCGCCTTCCACACCGCGTACTGGCCGCCGACGAAGACCGCGTAGGTGGCGATGCCGGTGACGTAGCGCATGCGGTAGGCCATGAGCTTCAGGAAGGTCATGCGCGCGAATTGCACATACGGTCGGAGCCGGGGCATGGGGCGCAGCGTAGGAAGCGGCATCGCTCGACCAGTACGGGCGGCGTCCTAGGATCATGGCGATGCGCGCGTCCCTCGTCGTCCTGGTCC
>JACDEC010000112.1 GCA_013816645.1 Planctomycetota bacterium | reverse complement strand
GCGCATCGCCGCGGCGCCCTCGGTTTCGGCTGCCGTCGTCGTCGCCGGCGGCAGCTCGACGGTCTGCGGACTGCCGACCGTGCGGTTGCCCGCCCGGTCCTCGGCGACCACTCGGACCTGCGCCTGGAGCGCAGCTGCCGGCACCGACAGCGTGAGCTGCTGGTTTCCTCGCGAGCCGGCGCGCGCAAGTTCGCTGTAGTCCTCGCCGCCCTGCGTGGCGCCTTCGATGATCACTAATCCCGGATTGGCGTCAGCGACCGCCCAGGAGACCCGCAGGTTGGCCTTGTCGCCGACCCGCGCTTCGAGACGGACCTGGAAGAGTTCGATGACGGGAGCGGCGGTATCGATGACCACCCGCACCTGTGGCGCCTCGCCCGGACGTGGCTCGGCATCGCCGTGCCCATCGCTGAAGTTGACCGCGGTCATGAAGCCATAGGAGCCGTCCTGCTCGGCAGTGAAGCTGAACGTCAGCGCTTCGCCGGCGCCGCCGCGCAGTTCCTGAGCCTGCCGCCAGGTGCCGCCGTCGTCCTGGCTCACGTACAGCCGCGCCGAGCTGACCGTGGCGGCGTCGACGCTGGCCAGGCTGAACGTCCGGGTGCGGACATTGGCGAAGGCAGCCTGGGCCTCCTCCTCCTCGGCGGCGGAAGCGGCCCAGGGCAGGATGAACAGAGCGGTCAGCACGATGGGGCGCATGGTGGTCCTCGACGGGCGGGCAGCATAGACGGGGCGGGGGCGTGTGCTACCGGCGTCGAGCGCCTTCGCGCTGCGCGTCCAGCAGGCGACCGTCTCAGCGCCGCGGGCGGTCAGCTGCCGCAGCGCCACCGAGCGCTCGCTGGATCAGCGCATCGACCACGGCCAGGCCCTCGCCGGTGAAGTCGGCCCGCACGCTCAGGACGCGCGCGGTCGGCGCGAACTCGCGCAGTTTGACCGCGTCCTTGGCGGTGACCACCAGTACGGCGTGCAAGGCTCGGGCTTCGCTGACCAATGCCCGCGCTTCCGCCGCATTGTAGCGGTGATGGTCGGGAAAGCGGTGGTGGCCGATGACATTCCAGCCGAGGTCGCGGGCAGTGCGCTCGAAACCCGCGGGATTGCCCAGCCCCGAAGCGAGCATGACGGATTGGCCAGCCAGGACCTGCGGCGGTTCGCCGATGTCTCCCAGCAGTGGGGTCAGGGTGTCTGGCCGGTGCACGAGACGTACGACCGGTTTCCCGAATCGCGCGAGATCGCGCTCCAGGGCGGCGAGGATCCCTGGTTCGACTTGGTCGCTGCGTGAGACGACCAGCAGATCGGCCCGACGCAGCGATCCACGGCCTTCGCGCAGCAGTCCGAGCGGGATTACCGCGGGCAGATTGCCAGCCGATCCCCAGGGACGAGTCGCATCGATCAGGACGATGTCGCAATCGCGACGCAGGCGGCGGTGCTGGAAGCCGTCGTCGAGCACCAGGCAATCAGCGCCTTCGGCCAGCGCGCGACGTCCACCGCGCACCCGGCTGGGGTCGCAGACCACCGGGGCGTCGACCAGCGCGGCCTCTTCGTTCACGCCAGCGACACCACCGTATCCGCGACTGAGCACCGCGGGCCGACGACCGAGCCCGCGCAGGCGTCGCACCATCCAGTCGACCAGCGGCGTCTTGCCGGTGCCGCCGACGGCGAGATTGCCGACCGACAGCACTGGTACGGGCAGCGCAGTCGACGGGGCGATGCCGAGGTCGTAGGCCAGGTTGCGCGCCGCGACGATCGGGCGGAAGATCGCCCACGCCGGCAACAGCGCCCAGCGCCACGGACTGCCGCTCACGCCGTCCCACCGCCTCGGCGTCACGATCATAGACTTAGATCAGTTTGCTTTCGAACCCGCCGCGCGCATTGCCGCGACGCACCTGGAAGCGTCGGGTGCCCGGTTCGAGCGCGACCACGATCACCGATTCGGGATTCAAGGTGATCTGGGTGGTGCGGTTATGCGGGTCCATGGCGCCCGAGCGGAGCGACTCGGTACCGCCCAATCCGAACCAGCTGAGCAGGGCCTCGGGTTCGACCGCGGTCGCGCGCACCGCCTTGCCAGCGATGGTCTCGAGCCGCGTGCGCGAACCGTTGTCGGACACGGTGACCGTCTTGATCTCCTCGGCGAGCGCGCTGTTGGTGTGCACGCGGGGAGCGCTCTTGAGCTGGTCGGGCAGGCGCACCGTGCGCTCGCCGGTCAACTCGAGCGTGCATCGGTCGCCGTGCGCGTCGAGCAGGTGGATGGCCCGGCCGCCCCAGCGCGGGCCGGTTTTGGCCCGCGCGATCGCGTCCTCGAAGCTGGGGGCGGTCGACATCGAGGCGACGAGATGGGTGGTGAAGTGTCCAGGCGCGCCATCGGCCACGCGCATCTCGTTGCTGGCGACGGCGAGACCGGCCTCGTTGATCCACACCACGGGATGCAGACCCGCGAGCGTCAGGGCGAGGCTGGCGGGACCGTGCGAGGGGATGCGATGCACCAGGACGACATAGGGAAGCAAGGTGGGGTCGATCTCCCAGACCAGGACCATCAAGGGTCGGCCGCTCGCGGTCTGTTCCGGGCCGAAGGCGAGGTAGGTGCTCGGCCACACCGGGGCGTTGCAGCCGAGGTGGCTGAGCAGGTCGCTGTAGCCGTGGATGAGCAGGAGATCAGCGATGGTCAACTCGGCAGCGTGGGCCATGGACTCGAGTTCCATGGCCAGCCCGGGCTCGAGCGCAGTGACCGTCGACGGTCCGGGCGCAAGCAGGGCGCGCACCTCGTTGGGCGTCGGCGAACGCCCGAGGCGCGGTGTGGCTTCCGCCGCGAGCTGCTCGCTGAGGTACTGGGTCAAGACCTGGAGCCGCGGCTTGAGTCGCTGGCCGAGTCCATCGCCCATCGTCCGGGGTGTGCCCATCACCGACAGCAAGGGCAATCCACCTAGGATGTCGGCGTTGGCCACCGGGGTTTCATACGGAACGATGGGGGGGTTGCAACTCGACCGTGAATTCCAAGTGGCGTACGCGGGATTCGTAGCGCATGCTTGTCCCGCCCGTACGTCGTTGGGTTGCATGCGTTGCGATGAACCACGACGACCGACCTAGCGGGACTTGCAGCTTGATATGGCTGCCTGTGATCTACTGTTCCGCCCCATCGAAATCGAGGAGTTGTGGTATGGCTAAGGCCAAGGAATCAGGCGCTGCGAAGGCCAAAGCCAAAGAGGCGCCAGCCGCCAAGGCCAAGCCCAAGGAGGCTCCCAAGGCTGCGAAAAGCGCGAGCTCGGCCGCCAAGCCAGCGCTCAACGGCAAATCGGCCGGCAAGTCTGCGCCGACGATCAGCAAGCCAACTCCGCCCGCCAAGCCCGTCGCTACGGCGAAGCCGGCGACTGGCGCGACCAAGCCCGCGACTGCGGCGACCGCCAAGTCGGCAGCCAGCAAGCCCGCGACTGGTGCGACCAGCAAGCCCGCGACGGGTGCGGTCGCCAAGTCGGCGAACAGCGCTCCCGCCAAGTCGGCGAACAGCGCTCCCGCCAAGCCGGTGAATGGCGCCAAGGCCAAGCCGCCCGCCGCCCCCACCGCGAAGGGCAAAGAGCCTGCCAAGCCGGTGAACGGCAAAGCGGTCGCTCCCAAGGCTGCTGCGAAGGAGCCCACCCAGAGCGCTCGCGACAAGGCGGCCGATCGCTACCGCGATGTGCGCAATGACGGTAAGCCGCTCGTCGGTCTCAAGTGCCCCTTCCCGTCGGATGAACTGGCGAAGTGGCGCGAGGCATTGCTCGAGCGTCGTGCCGAGATCACCAACGACATCGCCGGGCTGGTCAAGGACGCGATGGAGGCCGAAGACGGCCATACCACGCCCAACCACATCGCCGAGCGCGGTTCGGACGCGGATCTGCAGGATATGAGCCTGGGCATGGCCGGCGAAGAAGAGGAGATCCTTTGGCAGATCGATCGTGCCCTGCGCAAGATCGACAACTCGTCCCCGATCCCTTACGGCCTGTGCGAGTACACCCGTGACTCGATCCCGCGCACCCGGCTGCAATTGCTGCCCTGGACCCCGCTGTCGATCGAAGGCGCGCAACACATGGAAGATTCGCGCCTGACGCTCGAGGATATGCTGCTCGACGATTGAGTGGGATAGCAGCGAGATGCGAGAACAGCCTCGGCTTCGGCCGGGGCTGTTTCGTTTGGTGGGAATGAGGCCGACTTCGGATTTCAGGCGAGCTGATTGAGCGCTTCCGCAGGTCGCGGGGCGCGACCCGCTCCCTTCGGGAGCGTCCGAGTCGGGGGGCCCCGACTCGGCTGCTGTCGCGGGGCAAGTACACGCGCTGGCCTGCTTCGGTTTATCGGGATTGCTGATGGAGCGCTTCCGCAGGTCGCGGGGCGCGACCCGCTCCCTTCGGGAGCGTCCGAGTCGGGGGGCCCCCGACTCGGCTGCTGTCGCTACGGCGGTGAACGCCCTTATCGGGGAGTACGGACAGCGGGACTTGAACCCGCACGAGTTGCCTCACTGGAACCTAAATCCAGCGCGTCTGCCAATTCCGCCATGTCCGTTCAGGAGGGCTTCTTGGGTTCCTTCGAAACCGAGAAGGTGACCTTGTTGCCGGGCTCGGTGTAGGCGAGTTCCTCGGACATCTTGGTGATCAGCTGGAAGCCCAGGCCGCCGAAGCCGCCGGCTTGGTAGCGTTCGCGCGCCGATTGGGCGGCGCCTTTGTGCTTCACCGCGTCGATGATGGCATGGTGGTCGAATCCCGGACCTTCGTCCTCGATAGTCAACTGGACCTTGGGGCCGAGGTCGCGGTAGCGGATGACGATGGTCTTGGATTCGTCGTACTTGTGGCCATGGCGATGCGCGTTGAGGATCAGCTCCTTGGCGCAGGTCATGAATCCTTCGACCTGGGATTCCTTGGCGCTGCTCTGCTTGACCAGACGGGCGAGGAACACCTGCGCCTGCTCGATGAAGCGGTCCTTGCTGGGGATCGAGAACGACACGCGGTTGCGCAGCGAACTGTCCTTGGTCGTCAGGTAGAAGAGATCTTCCTTGGCGAAGTCGTGGACCTCGTCGATGGGTTCGGCTTCGAGCTGGTCGACCAGCTGATCCAACCGCAGGCTCGCCGAGCTCATCATCGACTGATCGACGACCTTGAAGCGCAGGGGGCCGACGGCGATCTCGTCCTGATGACGCAGGGCGCTGCGCATGACGTCGTGGCCGTTCACGTACAGCCGCGCGCCCTTGCCGATCACCTCGACCATGGGCTTGCCGGCGTCGTTGTAGAAGCGGATGTGGAGGTCGGCGAGATCCTGGTGCTGGGCCCTGATGGTCGCCTGCGGACCGCTGCCGACGGTGAGGCCGTCCTTCCAGCGGAAGCGTTTGCCTTTGAAGGCGGTGTTCAGTACTTCCAGCTTGAGCATAAGGGTCGCGTCGCCGGGGACTTGAGCGGTGGCTCGAGCCGTCCTGCGCGAACGCAGGTATAGTCCGTGCCAGGGTACCGGCAAAGCGGGAAATGCACCTCGGCGTAACGTAGGTCGGCATACGACTCAGCAGCGAGGAGGTCGTGCTTGTCAGCGCGGCGCGCGTCGGCACCCTCCCCCGGCTCACGCGAGGGCACATGAGCAAAGGCACCTTGTTCGACAAGGTTTGGGATACGCATACCGTCCGCACCCTGCCCAGCGGGCAGACCCAGCTGTTCATCGGGCTGCATCTCATCCACGAGGTCACCAGCCCGCAGGCGTTCGCGATGCTGCGCGAACGCAAGCTCTCGGTGCCCTTCCCCGAGCGCACCGTCGCCACGGTCGACCATATCGTCCCAACCGAGAGCCAGGCGCGGCCCTATGCCGATGGCTTGGCCGAGGAGATGATGCTCGCCATCGAGCGCAACTGCCGCGAGTTCGGCGTTCGACTGTTCGAGCCGGGATCCGGCAAGCAGGGGGTCGTCCACATCATCGCTCCCGAGCAGGGCCTGACCCAGCCCGGCATGACCGTGGCCTGCGGCGACAGCCACACCGCCACCCATGGCGCCTTCGGCGCCATCGCCTTCGGCATCGGCACCTCGCAGGTGCGCGACGTGCTCGCCACCCAGACCTTGTCGATGTCGCGGTTGAAAGTCCGGCGCATCCAGGTCGATGGCCAGCTCAAGCCGGGCGTCTACGCCAAGGACGTGATCCTGCACGTGCTGCGCAAGCTCACCGCCAAGGGCGGCGTCGGCTTCGCCTACGAGTTCGCCGGCAGCTGCATCGACGCCATGTCGATGGAGGAGCGCATGACGATCTGCAACATGGCGATCGAGGGCGGGGCGCGCTGCGGATACGTCAATCCCGACGACACCACCTTCGCCTACCTCAAGGGCCGCGAATACGCGCCCAAGGCGGCGGCGTGGGAGCAGGCCGTGGCTTGGTGGCGATCGATGGCTTCCGACGCCGATGCCACGTTTGACGACGTCAAGTGCTTCGCCGCGGGAGACATCGAGCCGACCGTGACGTGGGGCATCTCGCCCGATCACGGCATCGGCGTGCAGGAATCGATCCCGGCCAAGGACACCTTCGCCAGTGACGAATGGCAGACCATCGAAGAGGCCTACCAGTACATGGATCTGCGCCCCGGTCAGGCGATCGCGGGAGTGGCGATCGACGTCGCCTTCATCGGCTCCTGCACCAACGGACGGATCAGCGACCTACGCGAAGCCGCCAAGGTGATCACCGCCCACGGCGGGCAGGTCTCCAAGCGGGTAAAGGCGTTCATCGTCCCCGGCTCCGAGGCGGTGAAGGTCGCCGCGGAAGCCGAAGGGCTCGACAAGATCTTCACCGCGCACGGCTTCGAATGGCGCAACGCCGGCTGTTCGATGTGTCTGGCGATGAATCCGGACAAGCTGCAGGGCCGGCAGGTCTCGGCTTCGTCGTCGAACCGCAACTTCAAGGGCCGTCAGGGTTCGCCGTCGGGACGGACCTTGCTGATGAGCCCGGCGATGGTCGCCCTGGCCGCGCTGGAAGGCAAGGTCTGCGACGTGCGCGAAGTCCTGGCCAAGAAGGCCAAGGCATGATCGCGCGCCGCACGCCGCACGCCGCACGCCGCACCGTGTCCGAGGTCCTCCCATGAGCCGTATCCTCTCCGTCTCCGGTCGCGGTGTTCCCCTGCGCGGCAACGACATCGACACCGATCGCATCATCCCAGCGCGTTTCCTGCGCTGCGTGACTTTCGACGGGTTGGGCGAGCACGCCTTCGCCGACGATCGCAAGCAGCTGACCGCGGCCGGCAAGACCCATACCTTCGACGACGCCCGTTTCGTGGGCGGCGAAGTCCTGGTGGTCGGCGGCAACTTCGGTTGCGGCTCCTCGCGCGAGCACGCGCCCCAGGCGTTGCAGAAGTGGGGCATCAAGGCGGTGGTCGGCGTCAGCTTCTCCGAGATCTTCTTCGGCAACACCGTCGCCATGGGCATGCCCTGCGTTCGTCTGCCCCAGGCCGACATCGAGGCGGTACAGGCGGCGATCGAGGCCGATCCGCGCATCCAGGTCACGGTCGACATCGAGCACCTCGAAGTGCGTTGGAACGGCGGCAAGAAGGCCGGCGCGACCATGCCCGAAGGTGCGCGCAAGCAGTTCCTCACCGGCCAGTGGGACGCGACCGGGGAGTTGATCGAGGGCATCGGTCAGGTGCGGATCACCTCGGCGAAGCTGCCCTACGTCGCTGGATTCGCGGGCTGATCAGACCCGGATTCGGGCCTGACGGCCGCTGAGCCACGCGCGGGACCAGGTCTCTGCCGACCCTGGACTCCGGACCCCGGATCGCGGACGCTGCACGCATGCCGGTCGAAGGCCTTCCCGATCCGACCATTCACCGCAAGTGCAAGCGCTGCGGCCTGTGGTGCCATCTCCATGAAGGCACCCGCTGCTGGCCGCCCAAGACCGGCCTGCTGACCGTGGTCCATGTCTCGCTCGCGCAGGGCGTCGACAACGACCAGGACATGAAGTTCTACTGCGCGCCCTGCCAGGAGCGCAACGCGCTCGACGAGCGGCGCTTCCGCAAAGTCACGGTCAGTTCGGGAATCACCATCATCGTGCTCGGCATCGCGCTGCCGCTGGCGTGGTGGGTGGGGGCCTTCGCGTGGCTCGAACGGATGATGCGCTCCGGATACTGATGCGGGGTGCCGTCGGCTCGGCTCAGAAGTAGAAGAAAACGGTCGCCGAGCCTTCGACGGCGCTGACATCCCAGCGATCACGGTAGGCGCCACTGAGATCGATCGCCAGTTCCCGACCCAACGACGTGCGCACGGTCAGGTCGGCCGACCAGCCGACGTTGGTTTCTCCGACCAGGTAATCGACGACCCCGCCGCCAGCGACCACCTGCACGTACGGGAGGCGCCAGGCCATGCCGACGGTCGC
>JACDEC010000594.1 GCA_013816645.1 Planctomycetota bacterium | reverse complement strand
GCTCAAGATCGTGCTCACCGCCCTCACCCTCGGATTCGGCTTCAAGGGCGGCGAGGTCACCCCGCTGTTCTTCATCGGCGCGACCCTGGGCAGCGCGCTCAGCGGGTTGCTGCCCTTGCCGGTCGGCATCCTCGCCGGCATGGGCTTCGTCGCGGTCTTCGCCGGCGCGGCCAATGCCCCGGTCGCCTGCATGTTCCTGGCCATCGAACTGTTCGGCTCGGGCATCGGGGTCTACGCCGCCATCGCCTGCGTGGTCAGCTACCGATGCAGCGGTCCGATCGGCCTCTACCGGCGCAGCCCTGGATCCGAGGCGGAGTTCGACCCCGATCGGACGGTCAGCGGGGCAGCGGCGATCCCGAGCGACCGTCCGAGTGACTGACTGCGGAGGGGCTCCGCTGCGCTCGCTGGGATCGGGCCAGCCCTGCTTAGCATGGTTCCGGACACCCCGCTGCACCCGGATCCGCACCATGCCTAATCGCATCCAGTCGCTCGCCATGTTTGCGATCCTCGTCCTGGCCAGCGCCTGCAGCGCCGCGGAGGTCGAGGTCATCACCCTCGCCGATGGGCGCGTGCTGACCGGCGTCTACGACGCCGGGACCCAGACCATCACCCTGAGCGGTGCCATGGCCGCGGTGATCCGCGTCCCCGCGGCGCAGATCGTCAGTCGCGAACCGGTCGCCGGGGAGAAGGGCAAAGTCCCCGCCGCCGGCCGTCCGGCCGCGGGCGAAGCGCCGACCGGGCCGACCGCGCCGACCATGGGCGCAGCGGTGGATCCTGCCGTGCTCGCACCGCTGATCGCCGCCGGCGTGCCCTGGGAAGCTGGAGACCGGATCCTGATCATCGGCGACCTGCTGGCGGCGCCCGGTCAGCCGGAACTGGCGCTGCGCATCCACGAAGCGCTGGCCACCGCGTTCCCGGACAAAGGCATCGTGGTGTTCTCGCTGCAGAACCACGGTCTGACCTTGGCCCGGGTCGCTGCCGCCGCGCGCGAGGAGATCGGCCGCCGCCCGCCCAAACTGGTGCTGATCATGGCCGGGGTCGGCGACGTCATCGCCGTGCTGCCGCCGCCGCCGGTCAAACCGGTCGCGCCAGCCAAACCTACGGTCAAACCGGTCGTGCCCGTCGCCCCGGTTGCGCCGGTGAAGCTGGACGTGCCGACCGCCGACGCCTGGCGCGCGACGCTGACCGATCTGGTGACCAGCGCGCAGCAGGCGGGCGCCGCGGTGGTCATCGCCACGCCGGCGATCGTCGGCGACAAGCCCTTCGATGGCCTGGCATCTTCCGAACTCGACGCCTACGCCGCGGCGGCGCGCGGTGTCGCCGCCGAGACCAAGAGCGGCATCTGCGATCTGCGCGCTCCGCTGATGGACCGGCTCCTCGAGCGCAACCCCAAGGGTTCGCGCGAGGTCGGCGTGCTCAGCAAGGTCCCCGGGCAACTCAAGCCCGAGGCCATGGATCTGTGCGCCGGCCTGGTGGCCCAGGCGCTCGCCGACGCGGTGCCGCGCATTCCCTGGACGGTCGACCTGCGCGGTGGCGTCTTCACCGGCACCACCACGGTCGCCGTACGCACGCCGCGCATCGCCGCCGACGCCGTCACCATCCACGTCACCACCAACGGCGGACCGGTCGACGATCGAAGTCCGGTGTACGCCAAGCCGTTCGCGATCAGCGCCACGACCCTGGTGCGGGTGCTGGTGGTGGCCAAGGACGGCACCAAGCGCAGCGCCCAGGCCTGGTACTTCGCGACTCCCAGCCGCGCCGCCGATGCGGCGCTCGCGGAATCGCTGCCTGGGCTGTGGGTCGACCACACCGAACAGCACGCCTGGAATGATGGACTGCCGTCTCATAAAGGCTTGGCCCCGGACCTGGTGACCTGGTGGCCGAACTGCGACAGCGGTCTGCTCGACCGCCTGCCCACCGCGCGCAAACCGGCGCAGGTCGCCTGCCTGCGCTACTCAGGCTTCTTCGTCGCCCCGGTCGAAGGCGACTACGTCTTCGCGGTGACCAGCGACGGCGAAGCGCGCCTGTTCTTCGGCACCACCGCGGTGGTGCGCGTCGATCGTCGGGCGACCGCGCGTTCCCAGCAGGGAGCGATCCACCTCGCCAAAGGTTGGCACGCCATCAGCCTGTTCTACGGCCAGGCCGGGAGCTGGCCGGCGCTGACCGTCGAGGTCGCCGAGCCCGGCAGGCGCCTGCAGCCATTGCCGGAACTGCTGCTGCGCCGCGCCCCACAGCCGCCGATCGCAGGTCCGTTGGTCGAGACGGTCGGCGACCATGGCGACCCCGCGGCGCCGTGGACGGTGCGCCTGAACGGACGGGCCTTCACCGGCACCATCAAGGCCGAGGTCGAGGTGCTGCGCATCGCCCCGGATCGACTCGATATCCATTACACACTCGATGGGACCGCGCCCACCGTGGCCAGCTCGATCTACACCAAGGCGATCCCGATCTCGAAGACCACCGAGTTCAAGATCCTGGCGGTGTCGCGCGCCGACGAAGTCACGGTCACCGCCGAAGCCTGGTTCGTCGAAACCCGCACCCACCCCGCCGACGCCGATCCCGGCGCGACCCTCTCTGGCCTGTGGACCGAGCACTGCACGCTCAAGCGCTGGGTCGATCC
>JACDEC010000593.1 GCA_013816645.1 Planctomycetota bacterium | reverse complement strand
ACCTATCGCTGTCCAGGAGTTTTTGCCGAAGAACGAACCCGCTATCGCGGGAGTGGTCCTGTTGGCGCTGACGGGATGGCAGTTCGAGAGACGCGCATGAATTGAGCGGACACAGGCCCGAGCCGACGCTGAGAGCTCCCCGAACCAGAGGAGCTCTCCATGACCCATCTCCCTCCTGCGACGTCCGGCGGCACCCTGCGTGAGCGCTTCATCGCCGACATGACCGTACGCGGGTTCACCGACAAAACCCGCAAGGACTACCTCCGCACCGTCGCCGGCTTCGCCGCCTTCCTCGACCGCTCGCCCAGCACGGCGACGGCCGAGGACATCCGCCGGTTCCAGATCCAGCAGTCCGAGCGCGGCATGAATGCCCCGGCCATGAACAGCACCGTGGCCGCACTGCGCTTCTTCTTCAACCACACCGTCGACCGGCCGGACCTCGCCCGCAAGCTGATCCGCTTGCGCTATCCGCGCAAACTCCCGGTCGTGCTCAGCTCCGACGAGGCCGCGCGCCTGATCGCCGCCACGACCTGCCTCAAGCACCGGGCCGCACTCTCCGTCGCCTATGGCGCCGGCCTGCGCGTCGCCGAGGTGGCGTCGCTCAAGGTCGGCGACATCGACAGCGAGCGCATGCTCATTATCGTCGAGCGCGGCAAGGGTGGCCGGTACCGCCACGCCCTGCTCTCGCCCAGCCTGCTGGGCCTGCTCCGTGCCTGGTGGCAGGAGGGGCGGCAGCAGGGCGTCATGCGGTCCGGCGGGTGGCTGTTCCCAGGCCAGGACCCGGCACGGCCCATCACCACCCGCCAACTCAGCCGCGTGGTCGAGGCAGCGGCGGTCGCGGCCGGGCTGACCAAGAACGTCAGCCCGCACACGCTGCGGCACAGCTTCGCCACCCACCTGCTGGAGGATGGCGTCGACATCCGCGTCATCCAGGTTCTTCTCGGCCATGCCAAGCTCGACAACACCGCTCTCTACGCCCGTGTCGCGACCAAGACGGTCCGCACCGTGACCAGCCCACTCGACAAGATCATGGCGCGCGTCGCCCCCAGTGAGAGTTCCGGAGCCAGTCCCGGCGGCTGACCGCGGTGCGACCCACGCTCGAGGTCGCCGACATCCTCCGCCGACACGGTCCCGCCTTTCGGGCGGCCCATGCCGGTCACCTCAGCCTCGGCCAGATCAAGGCCATGGCGGCCATCGAAGCCTGCCGCACCGCCGCTCTCGGCGGTCATGTCGAGGGCTGCCAGGACTGCGGCCATCGTCGCATCGCCTACAACAGCTGCCGCAACCGCCACTGTCCGAAGTGCCAGGCCGCCGCCGCGCGCGACTGGCTGGCCGCGCGCGAGGCCGACCTGCTGCCGGTCGGCTACTTCCACGTCGTGTTCAGCCTGCCCGCCGAGGTCGCCGACATCGCGGCCCAGAACAAGGCTGCGGTCTACGACCTGCTGTTCCGCGCGGCATCGCAAACCATGCTGACCATCGCCGCCGACCCGCGCCATCTCGGTGCCCGCATCGGCATCACCGCCGTGCTCCACACTTGGGGCTCGGCGCTGACCCACCACCCGCACATCCACATGATCGTGCCGGGCGGCGGCATCTCGCTCGACGGTCAGCGTTGGGTCTCCTCCCGGCCGGCGTTCCTGCTGCCGGTGCGCGTGCTCGGCAAGCTGTTCCGTCGGCTGTTCCTCTCGCGATTGGTCGAACTGTTCGACGCCGGCCGCCTGCAGTTCCACGGCAATCGGGCCGCTCTGCGCGACCGATCGGCGTTCCTGCGCCACCTGGCGCCGGTCCGCAAGAAGCCCTGGATCGTCTACGCCAAGCCGCCGTTCGCCGGGCCGGCGGCGGTGCTGGCCTACCTGTCGCGCTACACCCACCGGGTTGCCATCTCCAACCGCCGGCTGATGGCGCTTGACGAGCGCGGGGTGACGTTCCGCTACAAGGATTACCGCCGCAGCGGCGCCGAGCGGTATCGCACCATGACGCTGGCCACCGACGAGTTCATCCGCCGGTTCCTGCTGCACGTCCTGCCGCGCGGGTTCCATCGCATCCGTCACTACGGCCTGCTCGCCAGCGGCGGCCGTCGCGACAATCTTGCCCGTGCTCGCGAGCTCCTCGCCGCACCGCCGCCAGCTCCTGAACCGGACGAGGGGCCCGAGCCGCCGGATCACCGGCCGCCTTGTCCGTGCTGTGGCGGCCGCATGCTCATCCTCGAGACCTTCGAGCGCTACGCCCAGCCACGGGCGCCACCGCGGCCCGCGTGCTCACCCGGACGGAGTTCGCCGTGATCCGGCACGGCATGGACGGTCGCAAAATCGCAGCCCTGCTGCGGTCGACGGTGACCTACGACCACCGCCCTTGGAAAGAGCTTGCAACCGCGCACTTCAGCGGGGATCTCGCACCGACATTCGAAGTCGAGGACTTGGCCAGACAGGTGCAGCGCCGCTGTCGATGGCCGATCGCCCGCTCACGGCTGATCTTTCCAGCCAAGCCCAACTCCTAAATCCCCATACCGACTGCAACCGGCCCGCGGGTTCGTTCTTCGGAGACTTTCGTACGCCTACGGCGTCCGAAACTCTTCACGAAAGGCGCCCTCGATCCCCCAGCGCCTGGCATAAAGGTTGACC
>JACDEC010000592.1 GCA_013816645.1 Planctomycetota bacterium | reverse complement strand
GTTCGGCGCCGATGCGCGCCGCGGCGTCCTCCTCCGCCGCCACCACCGCTCCGCGCCGATCGAGCGCGGCGCTGGCCTCGACGAGCTCGCGCAGCAGCTGCGGTTCCGGCGGCGGAGTCGCGCTGTCGATCCGGCTTTCGATCAGCCAGCCATCGGCGCCGTCGACCTGGACCACCTCACCGGCATCGGCGGGCAGATCGATGCGCGAACGACCGGCGGTCACCGCGACTTCATGGAACAGTCGCGCGCCATCGAGGAAGAGTTCGAGCCGCAAGGGCACCCCGAGCGCTGGAGCGGGATCGGCGGCATGCGCGCCGACGGCCGCGCAGGACAGGATGAGGACGAGGTGCGGCATGCGGATCATGGGGCGCTCCCGGATACGGCGGCATCGATCGGCGCATCGTCCTCTTCGGACGGCGGGATCTCCTCCAGGTTGACCTGGGCGGGCGATAGCGCGCCGACCTGTGGCCGCACGCTGGCGGGGTATCGCAGCTGCCAGGTGATCGTCGCGCTGGCGGGTGGCTTGCGCATGCCGACGTCGAGGTGCCAGACCGGATCCTCGACCAGGCGACGGTCGAGTTCAGCGCCCGGGATCGGCGGTTCGACGGAAACCAGCTGGATGCTGCCGTCTTGCGGAGCCGGCATCGCCTCGTCGATGCGGATCGCGTCGTAGAGACCGGCCGGCGCATCGACACGGAAGCTGACGGTGTAGGTGCGCGTGCGCTTGCCCCAGGCTTCGTCGTCGGTGTGCTCCTCGCTGCGCGCGACCTGCACGCGGTCGTCGCGACCCAGCGCGAGCTGCAAGGGTTTGCCTGGTTCGGTGAAGGGCAACGGAGCGACGCCCAGGCGCTCGCCATCGACCACGACCTCGGCGTCGCCGGCGAGTAGCGGCACGCTCAACGGATTGCTCGTGTTCAGCACGCGCCACGCGCCGGGTCCGGCGGCCGGAGCCGCGACCAGAGTGATGCGGCCGGGCAGCGCGGTGCGGTCGAGCTGCACGCGCACCCGCTGACCATCCATGAGTCGGGCTTTACCAGCGTCGATGCGCAGTGGCCAATTGCGCGCGGCCTGTGCCACGTCGGCCAGCGCTGGCAGTTCGGGCACCGC
The DNA here is from genome assembly GCA_013816645.1 of Planctomycetota bacterium. GTDB lineage: Bacteria > Planctomycetota > UBA11346 > UBA11346 > UBA11346 > JACDEC01. The sequence continues at coordinate 1,517 of JACDEC010000592.1, read as the reverse complement.
GAGCGATCCGCGACGGTTGGCCAGCGCATCCCCGCCACCGGACTTGTCGATCGGCGTGTAGCGGTAATAGACCTCGAGCGGCAGGGTGGTCATCGCCCGTGCGGCCTGCTCTCCCAGCGGGTAGGGCGTGACCGCCTGCCACCCGCTGCGCTCGGCGATGGTCTGCAGGTCGATCAGCCGATCGCGCATCGTCGCGTTCCACAGCGCCCAGGCATCGCCGCCGCGCTGGAACAGGCCCATCGTGGCGAAATAGACGAGCTCGGGTCGGCCTTCCTGCAGCCAATGCGATCCGCGCTCGATCCATTCGCTCACCGGCGGCTGCGCGGAGCGCGCGCCGCGGCCGGTCATCATCTCGACGAACAGCCGACTGACGCGCGCCTCGTCGCGATCGGCGTGCCCGTCGAGCTCGGGCAGGAGGCGGGTGATCTCGTCGGCCAGGCGGGAGTCGACGGTCAACCCGGCGGAGGAGAGGACTTTCACCGCGAGCGCTGTCCAGGCCAGCAACTCCGGCCCGGCCATCGCGCCGCGCCGATAGATGCCCACGTCCAACTCATGGCGCACGGCGACCCGTTCGAGTAGGGCCGCGGCCGCGCGCTCCGCCGGCTCCTTCAGCGCCGGATCATTGCTCATCGCGTAGGCCTCGGCCAACGCGGTGGTCACCAGCGCCTGCCCGCCGAGGTCCGCGGCCAGGCAATGGCCGGAAAGCCAATCGATGGCGCGGCGCACCTGGCTCTTGTACTTGCTGGGCATCTTGTGGTCGTATCCAGCGCCGAGCAGGGTCAGGGTCGTCAATGCCGTGGCGTGGATCCGCCAGGCATCCGGTCCCCACGAACCATCCGCCGCCTGGGCCGCCTTGGTGGCGCGCAAGTTCACATCGACCGCGCTCTCGCTCGCCTTGCTCCCGCCGAATTTCCCAAGGGCGCGCTTCTTGCTCCCGCCACCCGCCGCCAGGACCTCGTCGCCGAGTTCGAGCACCGGAACCTGCAGGTCGCGCAACAGGAGATCGTCGGCCGGCGGACGGGTCACCAGTTCGAGGCGTCCTTGCCGCCAGCCCTGGTCGCGCGGCACGTCGATCAAGGCTTCACGCACCAGGACCACCGCGCCGGCGTTGACCTCGATGCGGTACATCGGGGCCCAATCCGCGCGTTCGACCACGTAGCGCAGGCGCACGGCGCGGCCCGCGGCGCCGGGCAGCGGCAGGCGCGCAGTGTAGCTCGGTTCGATCCGGGCGCGTTCGCGCTCCTCGTCGAGCGCGATCAAGGCCTCGCGCGCGCGGGCGCGCGCCTGTCGCGCGGCCAGGCGGTCGTTCTCGGCGCGCGTCAGATTGGAGGATACGAAGCGCAGCAACGCCTGCTGGGCAGCCGGACCGGGAACCGGCTGGTTGGTGGTCGCCGGGCGTTCCCCGACGGCTGCTCCGCAGGCAGCCATGGCTTCGTTCTCAGCTTCGGTCCGCGGTCCCGGCAGCAGATCGAGCGCGGCGCGCGCCAACCGGGCGCGCAGGTCGGCGAGATCGAGCG
>JACDEC010000591.1 GCA_013816645.1 Planctomycetota bacterium | reverse complement strand
GTGGCAATCCTGCCTCACGCCACGATCGCCAGATCGGGATGCGCGCGCAGCTCCTCGACCAGCCGGGCGTCGGCGTCGATGGTGAGCACCGCCTCCTCGCCGTCGTACTGCTCGTCGGTGATGCGGGCACGGCGGCGGATGAACGCGCTGAGCGCGCCGTTGGCGGCGGAGAAGCGCACGGTCAGGCGGGTCAGTCGCTTGACGGCGTGCGCGCGGATGGTCTCGCGCAGCGCGTCGAGGCCTTCGCCGGTGAGCGCGCTGATCGCGACGCTGCCGGCGTAGCGGCGCTGGTAGGCCTGCAGCATGCTCTTCGAGTAGGGCCGGTCGACCTTGTTGAACACCACCACCATCGGCACCGCAGACGCGCCGATGGTGCCGAGGACCTCCTCGACCGCGACGATCTGCTGGTCCATCACCGGGCTGGCGGCGTCGACCACGTGCAGCAGCAGGTCGGCTTCGCGGACCTCGGCGAGGGTGGCGTGGAAGCTGGCGATCAGGGTCGGGGGCAGGTTGCGGATGAAGCCGACCGTGTCGCTGACCACCGCGTTGGTCACCCCGTCGAGCCACAGCTGGGCGGTGCGGGTATCCAAGGTCGCGAACAGGCGATCTTCGGCGAGCACGCCGGCCGAGGTCAGCGCGTTCATCAGCGTGCTCTTGCCGGAGTTGGTGTAGCCGACCAGCGCGATATTGAAGGCGTCGCCGCGTCCGGCGACGGTGCGTTCCTTGCGGCGCTCGATCTCGTCGAGCTTCTCCTGCAGTTCGATGATGCGCTTGCGCACCAGGCGCTTGTCGATCTCGATCTGCTTCTCGCCCGGACCGCGCACCGCGCCGGCGCCGCCGCCCCCGGTGCCGCCGCTGCCGCCCAGGCCGAGACGGTCGAGGTGGGTCCACAGGCGTTTGAGCCTTGAGCGGCCGTATTCGAGCTGGGCGAGCTGCACCGCCAGCATCGCCTGGTGGGTGCGGGCATTGGTGGCGAAGATGTCGAGGATCAACTCGTTGTAGTCGACGACGGCGATGCCGATGTCGCGCTCGAGGTTGCGCTGCTGGCTCGGCGTCAGCTGGGTGTCGAACACCACCTGTTCGGCCCCGTGCGCCTTCACCAGCTCGGCGACCTCGATGATCTTGCCCGAGCCGATGCAGGTGGCGCTGACCGGCTTCTGCAGGTGCTGGCGCGCCACCGCCACGGCCTCGCGCCCGGCGGTGTCGAGCAGGCTCTTCATCTCGGCTTCGCGATCGGCCTCGAGCTCGCGGTCCTTGGGCGGCACGGTCAGCACCAGCACGATGGGCATGCGGGCGCGGGTGGTCGCCGAAGGTTTTTTACCGGCCATGGATGGGCGAGGGTACCGAGGCGCCTACCGGTACTCAAGCAGCCCCGGCGGCGCGCTCCTCGGCGCTCAACAGGCGGGATGCATGGAACCCAGGTCGATCGCGCCCGTCCAAGGGGCATCGGAGCCCGTCATGCGCTGTCTCGTTCCCGCCCTGTTCGCCGTCGCGCTCGCCGCCCAGGACATCGGACCCCAGCCGATCGATCGTCGCCAGCCTCCGCCGACCGACGTGGTGGCCGCGGTCGCGGCCATGACCGGTGATGGCCAAGCCGCGGCGCTGTTCCGTGCGCGCGGGCTCGAGGTGCTCAACCTGACCTGGGAGGACACCGGGCGCGCCAAGGGCTCGTGCTGGGGACCCAACATCAGCGACCTGACCATCCAGGTGCTGGGGCGTGGCGACGCGCGCGGCGGGTGCATGCCGGTGATCCGTCATCCCAACTTCGCCGACAAGACCTGCGACGTGCCCATCGACCGGCTCAAGGTGCTGGTCGGCAACGAACGCGGCGCTGCGCTCGAAGCGGTCGACCTGCGCTCGTACCTGCGGCGCTTCGCCAGCTACCAGGCGGCGCCCAGCGGACGCCTGCACGGCGATCTCGTCGGCGAGCGCGATCGCGTGGTCCTGGCCTCGGCGCAGGCCTGCTTCCTGCCGGTTCCGCGCGGCGGCGAAGCCAGCTTCGCGCCGGTGCTGTTCAACTACCAGAGCACGCCGCAGGCCCCTGCGGTGCTGGTGATCCTGGCCACGCCGGAAGGCACCTCCGCGCAAGTGATCACCAACGGCGGCGAGGCCGCCAGCGGGGTGTGGCATGGCCAGCGGCTGTTCCACAACCGCCAGGGCGGACGCGCGCCGCTCTCCGCCACGCGCTTCGCCGACCATCAGGCGCAGGAGTCCGCGCAGGGGGGTCACGTCGCCGGCGACGCCGCCACTCGCGATGGGCTCTCGCTGGTGCTGGTGATCCAGGTCCCGCTGGTGGTGCCGGAACCGGTGTTCCGCGCGTTGCCCGCGCCCATGGCGTCGGCTCCAGGGATGGCGAAAGCTGCGGATTGCGAAGCGCGCAGCGGCGTCGACAGCGCGGTGGTGGCGTCCGGGCCGGCGGAGGGACCGTGGCTCGGCCTCGCCGGGCACACCATCCAACGCGATTGGCGCTTCCCGATCCGCGCGACGGTGCAGTTCTACCAGGCCACCGACAGCGCCACCGTCAGCGCATCCGACGTCAGCCGCATCGCCTCCGCGATCGATCGCATCTACCTCGACGCCGACGCGGTGGGCAGCCTGGTCGTCGATGGCGCGACCCACCGGCCCACCG
>JACDEC010000590.1 GCA_013816645.1 Planctomycetota bacterium | reverse complement strand
GATCGACGGCACCGGCGTGAAGATCCTCGCCTGGTACGACAACGAAATCGGCTACGTCAACCGCATGGCCGAGCTGGCCCGCCTAGTCGCGCAAAAGCCGCGATCGTCGCGATGATCAGCGCGCTGCGCCAGTACGCGCTGGTCACCATCGCCTACTGGGCGTTCACGCTCAGCGACGGCGCGCTGCGCATGCTGGTGCTGCTGCATTTCCACGCGCTCGGCTACCACCCCGTGCAGCTCGCGTTCCTGTTCCTGTTCTACGAGTTCGCCGGAGTGGTCACCAACCTGGTCGGCGGCTGGATCGCCGTGCGGCTCGGGCTGAAGGCCACGCTGGTCGGCGGCCTGGCCATCCAGGTCGGTGCCCTGGGCATGCTGTCGGCGATGGATCCCGCGTGGTCGACCGCGCTGTCGGTCGCCTGGGCGATGGGCGCGCAGGCGCTCTCCGGCATCGCCAAGGACCTGACCAAGATGAGCGCCAAGAGCGCGATCAAGTCGCTGGTCCCCGAGGACGCCCGATCCACCTTGTTCCGCTGGGTGGCGGTGCTCACGGGATCGAAGAACGCGCTCAAGGGCGTCGGCTTCTTCCTCGGCGGATACCTGCTCAGCCAACTCGGCTACCGGGACGCGCTGTGGCTGATGGCCGGGGCGCTGGTCGTGGTGCTGCTCGGCACGGCGCTGCTCCTGCCGCCCGCGCTGGGCCAGGCCAAGGCCAAGCCGCCGTTCTCAGCGCTGTTCGCCCAGAGCCGCGACATCAACGTACTCGCGGTGGCGCGCTTCTTCCTCTTCGGCTCGCGCGACGTGTGGTTCGTGGTCGGGGTGCCCATCTTCCTGGCGTCGACCTTGGGCTGGAGCTTCACCGGGGTCGGGAGCTTCCTCGCCACCTGGGTGATCGGATACGGCGTGGTCCAGGCGATCGCACCGAGCGTGGTCGGCCTTTGTACGGGCGGCACAGCGCCGCAGGGTCGCGCGGCGCTGGTCCTGGCCCTGCTGCTCGCGGCGGTGATGGCCGCGGTCGCCCTGGCGCTGGGGTCGGGCATCGATCCGCGCTCCGGGATCCTCATCGGACTCGGCGTGTACGGCGTGGTGTTCGCGCTCAACTCGTCGGTGCACTCCTACCTGATCCTCGCCTACTCGAACGGCGACAAGGTCGCGCTCAATGTCGGCTTCTATTACATGGCCAACGCGGGCGGTCGGCTGGTCGGCACCCTGCTCTCCGGGCTGACGTACCAGTGGGGCGGCCTGCAAGCGTGCTTGTGGACGGCGTTCGCGTTCACCCTCGCGACGGCGCTGGTTTCGGCGTTGCTGCCGGTGACACCACCCGTGGCCCTGTCTGGCTTCGCCGGCGAGGTCGGCGACTAGTCGACGGGGTCAGCGCAGATCGGCGGGCGCCGACAGCAGCGCCCGTCGACGTTCTCCGTCGGCTTCACGTCCCTGCTTCACCCCGCGCCACGGTGGAGCGACGAAGGCGCGCTCGTCCCAGGTGGTGTCGCTCGTGGGCTGGCAGATCTGGTTGGCGAGTTGCCAGACCATGGCCGCATCGGCGATGGGATCGCCGATCGGCGTCGGCGCGCTCGGGCCACCGGCGGCGACGGCGATGTAGACCGCGCGCGAGAAGCGGTAGAGACGGACCGCGTCGGCGACGCGCTTGGACGTATCCGGCTGGTACAGCCCGAAGCCGATGGCGAGCGGTCCGCCCCACGCGTCGTTCCAGGCGCTGCTCTGGCTGCGGCCGGCGTAGGCCACCGCCGACTCGTCCACCGGAGTCGTGGCGATATCGCGCGGCAGCGCGCCGGCGAGCTCGAGCAGACGGACGGTGGCGGAACTGTCGAGTTGCCCGAGCGTCACCGAACTGACGATCGTATTGACGCCATCGCGGACCACCGTGGCTTGATCGGGGTCGCCGCTGCTGAGCAGATCCTCGCGGTTCCACGGGAAGCCGAAGCGATGGCGGGCGGTGACGGTCTGCCAGGCCCCGCCGCCGGCCGCCGGCTCGGGCAGGCGCTGGGTCACATCGCGGGTGAAGGTGATTACCCCGCCTAGGTTCGCCCGACGCTGTAACGCTGCCGCCGGACCACCGTCCTCCATGCCGACGCGGGTCAACGCCTCGAACACGTCGTCGATGCGCCGCACCGTCTTGGTTGCCTTGGCGCGGTACATCGCCTCCTGCCCGAGCGGCAGCAGCATCGCCATCAGGGCGAGCATGATCGCCACCACCACCAGCAGTTCGATCAAGGTGAAGGCGCGGATCATATCAGCGTCCCTGCACCACGATGTTGTCGCGCTGCGCGTCGCGGTCGTCGCCGGCCGGAGCCGTGGCGTCGGCGACGGTCGCATACGCCGAATCCTGCCCGGGATGCCAGCGGACGCAGCCGTCGGCGCCGGCCGACAGCAGCAGCAGACCGCCGCTGCTCGACCAGCGGCAGAGGATCTCGCGGCCCCAGGCATCGTAGATGGCGATGCCGCGCAGTTGGTAGCGCTTCCAGTCGGGTTGCCCGGTACTGGCGCCGGCATCGATGACACCGCAGCGCACCCGCCCGGCCTGCCAACGATCGCTGCCGTCCTGGGGATCCGGTTCGGGCGACCACACCCGGCCACCGGGATCCGCGCCGGCTGCCGCGGTCGGCGGCAGTA
>JACDEC010000111.1 GCA_013816645.1 Planctomycetota bacterium | reverse complement strand
CGTAGGTGCCGGTGGCCGCCGATGCCTGGAATGGCGAGGTGTCCACCGGCGCGGGGGCCGGCGCGGCGGAAAGGGCGGCGGGCGCTGGCGCCCGGGTCACGCCGTGCTCGATGTCGCTGATCTCGAGCGCCGCGCCGCAGGCGCCGCAGGTGAACAGGTCGCCGCGCTTGGCGCCTACGGTCTCGAGCATGTTCATGCATCGGAAGCAGGTGATCAGCCAGGTCTGCGGGCGTGAACCCGCCGAGGGCTGCGCAGCGACGCCGCCTGACGAGGTCACCGCCGCCTGGACCGACACCTTCTCGACGACCTTGGCGGTGATCGCCTTCATGGTCTCGATCACGCCCTCGCCGGTGGTGGCGATCGAGGTGAAGCTGCCCCAGCGGCGGCTGTTGAGCAGGGGTTCGAGCTGCTCGGGTTTGAGCGCCGACGGCAGATCCTGCTTGTTGTACTGCATGATGACCGGGATGTCGTCCGGCATCTTGAGGTGCCGGAGGTTGTCCAGCAGGTCGTTCATCGAGTCGATGTTCTCGTCGAGCGCCTCGCGACGGCTGTCGGCGACGAACACCACGCCATCGGCGCCGTCGAGCACCAGACGGCGGGTCGCGGCGTAGTAGCTCTGACCGGGCACGGTGTAGAACTCGAAGCGCACCGAGAAGCCGCGGACCGTGCCGACGTCGACGGGCAGCAGTTCGAAGTGCAGGGTGCGTTCGGAATGGGTGTCGAGCGTCACCATCTCGCCGACGTTGCGGGCCGGCGCGCGGTCGTGGATCTGCTTGAGGTTGGTGGTCTTGCCGGACATGCCGGGACCGTAGTAGACCACCTTGCAGGTGATTTCACGATTCGCCGCGTCGACCCGCATGCACATCCTCCGATCGCCGTCCCACGCCGTTGCGGCAATGGGCCCCGGCAGCCCCGGGGAGGCGGTAAACTCTTATGGGAAATGGTCTAGGATAGAAGAGGGATTAGGCGCCTAACGGCTTGCCAGCCCGGTTCTAGGCATGGGTTTGAATAACACCAGCGATACCAGGATGACGAAGCCGGTGGAGATCGCCGCGTCGGCGACGTTGAAGTTCGGCCACACGTAGGGGATTCCAATGCCGTGGAGGTCGATGCGGATGAAATCGCGGACCCCGCTATAGCCGCCGGCCGGTCCGACCAGGCTGGTCATCACCCGGTCCCAGGCATTGCCCACCGCCCCGCCGATGATGCAGCCGAAGGCGAGGTTGGCCGGGCGCCCGGTGGTCCGGAACTGGGTCCACCACACCACGGCCAGCGCGGGGATGAGCAGCAGGGTCAGGACGGTGACGGCGTGCGGATAGCTGCCGAACAAGCCCCAGGCGACCCCGGTGTTGTAGGTGGTTTCGCCCCACCACGAGAACTGCGCCCCTGAGGGATAGCGGGCGAAGATCACCGCCTTGCTCCACAGGTCGAGGACCGCGACGGCGATCGCCACTGGCCAGAACCACGGGGCCCACGAGCGGAAGGGCAGGTGGGCCACGCTCGGCGCAGGGGAGATCGGCAGGTCAACGGTCGACACGGGCGGGATGGTCGCCTGCTCGCGGTCGCCGTCCAGCGCGGGTCTGGTCGCGCTCCACGCGCCGGCGTCGGTCCGAACTCGCTGGACCGTGACAAATGGCGACCGGTTCTATGGTTGGCGCCACCATGGCCGACACTCCCGCCGCTCCGCAGACGGATGCGCACCCTGCTGCCCAGAGTTGCCTGGTGCAGAATTACGGCCGCCAGGACATCCGCTTCGTGCGCGGCGAGGGCTGCTGGCTCACCGATGACCAGGGTCGGCGCTACCTCGATGCCTTCGCCGGAGTGGCGGTGTGCGCGCTCGGGCACGCCCATCCCGCGCTGGTCGAGACCATCCGGCGCCAGGTCGGCGTGCTGGTCCACACCTCCAATCATTACCACATCGTCGAGCAGGAACGCCTCGCCGCGGCGATCGTCGCCGGCGCCTTCCCCGGCAGGATGCTGTTCTGCAACTCGGGCACCGAAGCCAACGAGGCCGCTTACAAGGTGGTGCGCCTATGGGGCAACCAGGTGCACGCCGGCCGCAAGACGCGCATGCTCGCATTCCATAACGGTTTTCACGGACGCACGTTAGGTGCATTGAGCATCACCGCTAATCCGGCCTATCGCGAGCCCTTCGCGCCGTTGCCTGCTGCCGAATTCCTGCCCTTCGGCGACCTCGCCGCGGTTCGCGCCGCCTGCGCCGACGACGTCGCCGCGATCTTCGTCGAGCCCATCCAGGGCGAGGGCGGGGTCAATGTCGCGCCGTCTGGGTTCCTCACGGGGCTGCGCGAATTGTGCGATCGCCATGCCGCGCTGCTGGTGATCGACGAGATCCAGACCGGCGTGGCCCGCACCGGCAGGATGTACGCGCACCAGCACGATGGCGTGGTGCCCGACATCATGACCCTGGCCAAGGGCCTGGGCGGCGGCGTGCCGATCGGAGCGGTCCTCTATCGCGAGCACTGCGCCGCGCTGCTCAAACCTGGCATGCACGGCACCACCTTCGGCGGCAACCACCTCGCCTGCGCTGCGGGCCTGACCGTGCTCGAGCAGGTGGGCAAACCCGGCTTCCTGGCGCGGGTCGCCACCGCCGGCGAGCGCCTGGCGGCCGGCCTGCGGCGGATCTTCCCCGGGAAGCAGGTGCGCGGTCGCGGGCTCCTGCTCGGCGTCCAGCTCGATCAGGCGCCGGCCGCGCTGGTCACTGCGGCCCGGGCAGAAGGCCTGATCGTCGGCCCGTCGGGCAACAACACCCTGCGCATCGCCCCGCCGCTGATCATCAGCGACGCCGAGGTCGACGACCTGGTCGCGCGTTTGGAGCGGGCCCGGGGACGGTTGGGTTAGGTCGACGACCGCAGGGTGCGTGGAGCCTGGGTACGGTGGGCCCAGCAGCGCCAGCCTACATCGGGCATACATTGACCGATCCGGTGCCGGCGCTACCTTCCCAACCCCTTTAGAGGAACCCCCATGCCCACCGCTTCCGTGCCCAAGAGCGCCCAGCCCCTGGTCGGCTCCGAGCGTCCCACCCTCGCCCAGGTGCGCGTGCTGCGCCGGGTCGCCGAGCAGGACGTCGAAGAGCGCCGCAAGCTGCTCGCCCTGCACCAGGACGGCAACTTCAAGGAGGACGCCAAGATCCGTGGAGCGATCCTCGCCTACGCGCTGGGCTTCATGGCCGACGCCGAAGAGGGGCTGATCGAGTCCAAGGATTCCTACGCCCAGGCCGTGCTCGGCCTGATCCACGCCGAGCTCGGCGATCACGCCGAAGCCAAGGCGGCTTTCACCGGCGCGGCCAAGACCCTGCCCGAAGCCAAAGCCGAGCTGACGCGCACGCTGCTCGACGCCAATCTCGCCGACGAGGCCGAGAAGGCGCTGGGCAACGTCGGCGAGGGCGCCGAGCGCGAGTTCCTCAATGGCCGCCTGCACGAACTGCGCGGCAACACCGAGGCCGCCATCAAGGCCTACGAAGCCGCGCTCGAAGCCAGCGGCGAGCACGTCGAGAGCGCGTTCAAGCTCGGCGTCCTGCTCGACCGCATCGGCGACGACGACATGGCGGTCGAACACTACCTGATCTGCGCCGACGTCGCGCCGCACTACATCCCCGGCGTCATCAACCTCGGCATCCTCTATGACGAGCGCGGCGAGCCCAATGCCGCCATCGACTGTTTCCGCCAGGTGCTGGCCTACAACCCGCGCAACCGTCGCGCGCTGATGCTGCTGCGCGACGCCCGGGCTTCGCGCACCATGTACTACGACGAACGCGAGGAGCGCGAGCGCGAGAAGATGGAGAAGATCATGCGCACACCGGTCAACGACTTCGAGTTGTCGGTCCGCTCGCGCAACTGCTTGGCCAAGATGAACATCTTCACGCTGGGCGACCTGCTCTCGATCACCGAGCAGGAGATGCTCTCCTACAAGAACTTCGGCGAGACCTCACTGAAGGAAGTGAAGGAGATGCTGGCGATGCGCGGCCTGCGCCTGGGCATGAACCGCGAAGGCGACGAGCGTCTGATGTCCAAGGCCGACCAGAAGGTGCTCGGCGAGTCGATCGAGAAGCTCGAGCTGACGCCCAAGGGCACCCAGGTGCTCGAAGGGCTCGGGGTCTCGCGCATCGGCGACCTCGTGCAGTACACCGACCTCGATCTCTACAAGGCGCCGGGCAGCGGCCAGAGCGTGGTGCAGGAACTCTCCACCGCCCTTGGCGCCTTTGGCGCAGGCTTGCGCAAGCCCGATATCAAGGCTTAGGAACGCGCCCGAGTCGAAACCCCGCCGCGAAGCCGGCGGGGGCGTGCTGCGCACGCGGCTGCGCCTTTCGCCTCTGGCGGCGCCGGCTTCGCCGGCTTGTTTCGCTGCGCTCGACCGTTCCGTTGCCCCCGCTCCCGCGCGCAGGCGCGCTCGGGGGGGTGCTGTTCGCGGGCTCTGCCCGCTACGCCCGCCAGGGGCTCTCGCCCCTGGACCTGCACCATCCGTAAGACCCGCAGCGCGCATCACCCCTCGGCATAAGGCCTAGGCGGTTGGTACGCCGGCACTAAAGTGCCCGGCGCAATGCAGCAGGTGTACGAGCTGAATGTGCGAACCTGGCGCGCCGAGCGCAGTGCCGAGCTGGGGAGGCCGGCGACGCTCGACGACCTGGAGCACGAGTTCTTCGACCGCATGGTCGAGGACGGCTTCACTTGGCTGTACCTGCTCGGGGTGTGGACGACCGGCGCGCAGAGCATCGCGCTGTCGCAGCAGGACACCCACCTGCGCTACTACCTCAACGCGGTGCTCAAGGACTTCACGCCCGCCGACATCGGCGGCTCGCCGTTCGCGGTGCAATCCTACGAGGTCCCGCCCGAGCTCGGCGGCGACGAAGCGTTGGCGCAATTGCGCAGCCGCGCGCAGTCGTCGGGGCTGTCGCTGATGCTCGACTTCGTGCCCAACCACGTCGGGCTCGACCATCCCTGGCTGGCGTCGAATCCGGAGTTCTTCGTCCAGGGCGACGAGTGGCTGCTGCGCCAGCATCCCGACGCCTACACCCGCCAGAACGGCAAGATCTTCGCGCATGGCCGCGACCCGTTCTTCGCGCCGTGGCGCTACACCGTGCAGCTCGACTACTCGAGCGAGCGGCTGCAGGAGGCGATGATCAACGTCGCTTCGTCGATCGCCGCGCGCTGTGACGGGCTGCGCTGCGACGTCGCCATGCTGCTGCTGCCCGACGTCTTCCAGAGCACGTGGAAGCGGCAGATGCCGCCGTTCTGGAAGGGCTGCCTCGACCGCGTGCGCGCCGAGCACCCGGGCACGCTGTTCATGGCCGAGGTCTACTGGAACCGCGAGTACGAGCTGCAGCAGGCCGGCTTCGACTTCACCTACGACAAGATCCTCTACGACCGCCTGCTCGACGGCGACGCCGAGTCGATCCGCGCCCACCTGCGCGCGACCATCGATTACCAGAACCACTGCGTGCGCTTCCTCGAGAACCACGAGGAGCAGCGCGCCGCCGCCAAGTTCGCCGACCCCGCCCACCATCGCGGCGCGCTGCTGATCTCCGGCATGGTGCCGGGCATGCTGCTGGTGCACTACGGCCAGGAGGACGGACGCCGCCTGCACAGCTCGCTGCACGCCAATCGCCGTCCCAACGAGGAAGGCAGCGAAGAGCACCGCCAGGCCAACCGCGAGCTCATGCACCTGGTCAGCGAACCGGCGCGGCACAACGGCGTGTTCAAGCTGCTCGAGCCCAAGCCGGCCGCGGCGACGCCGCTGATCGGCTGCCTGTGGACCCTGCCGCTGCACCACAGCCTGCTCGTGGTGGTCAACGCCAGCTGGCACGAGACCACCGGGGCGCTCAACGCGGACCCGCTCGGCAACCGCGATTGCCAGGTCCAGGATTACAGCAAGGGCGGTCCGCCCTTCACGCTCACCGCCGACCAGCTCAAGCGCGAGGGTCTCAAGATCACCCTGCCGCCGTGGGGCGCCGCGGTGTACCGGATCCTGTCGCAGCGCTAGGACGAGAGATTACCTGGGAGGCAGGTAGACGCTGAGGAACGCCTGCAGCTCCATGAGCTGGGCATGCGTCAGTTCCTTGCGTTCTTCGCTGATCGTCGCCGACTCGGCCCACGCGCAGATGGTGCCCGGCGCCTGGATCACCGCGTGCCAGGCGCCCGGTTCGATGACGTACCAGGTCTGCGGCAGCATCGGCAGGGCGTTGACGTGGTGGGGGCGATCGGCGCGACCCGCCACGCACAGCACGGCCATGCCTTGCAGGACGACGCCGGCTTGCCGGCCGCCCTGATTGCAGGTGAAGTCGTGGACCGAGCCGGGCATGCGGTCGGGCGTCGGATTGGTCAGGCCGAGCTGCCAGGCACCGCCGTCGCCCGCCGCGACGGAGACGTAGCCGGGCTGGCGGCTGCGGCCGACCACGAGCTGGTCGGCGACCACCTGCTCGAGCAGGAAGGGCTGACGCTGCACGGCGTAGGCCATCAGCTTGGCGATCACCTCGTTGACGCTCAGGCCGTCGGTGAGCAGGTGCAGCGCGTCGTCCGACAGGCGCAGCGGCCCGACCGCGCGGTTCATGTCGCGGTCGTCGCGCTCGCGGATCTCGTGCAGGATGTGCTCGTAGCTCGGCGCGTCCGGCCCGTCGAGTTCGCCGCGGCGCCGGCGCGCGCGCTCCTCGGCGCTGGCGTCGAGGTAGACCTTGAGCTGGGCGTCCGGGCAGATGACGGTGGTCGCGTCGCGGCCTTCGATGACCGCGTCGCGGCTGCGGATCAGCGCCTGCTGCTGGGCGACGAGGTGGGCGCGGCACTGCGGGTTGTTGGCGACGCGCCAGACCTCGCGCGTGGTTGCCGGCGAGCGCACCCGTTCCTTGGGCAGCTCGCTGGCGTCGATGCGCACTTCGCCATCGCCCGAGAAGTCGATGTGGCGGCCGCAGACGAAGGCGGCGATCGCGCCGGGATCGTCGCGGTCGACCGCCGAGTCGAGCAGCGCGACGGTGGCGGCGCGGTACATCGCCCCGGTGTCGAGGTGGAGGATGCCGAGGCGGTGCGCCAGGGTGCGGGTGACCGAGCTCTTGCCCGCGCCAGCGGGACCGTCGATGGCGATCACCATCGGCCGCGACATCGCTTGGCCGCCCGGCCTCGGCGTGGTCATGGGGAAGAGGGTCCAGAAGTCCGGAAGTCCGGAAGTCCGGAAGTCCGGAAGGTGACCGCGCGATGCACCATGGTCGGCAGTCTCCGATCGAGCGTGCGGGTGGCTAGTGGCAATGGCGTTTAGCAACGGCGGTCATCGCTTTTCTTCCTTCCGCCTTTTGCGGCGGCCGCACTGATTTCATCCCGCATTTTGAGGTCATGTGGCCGCTCCGACGTCCGGCGGTTTCGGCGTCCTGGACGCCGCCGAGCACGGTTCTGCCAGAGGTAGCGGATGCTGACCCGCCAGGATTCACCGCCTCGTCGAGTCCGCTGACGGCCGCCGCCATGAGAAAGGCCACCGAGGTGGCCGCGAGCTTGCGGTTGAAAATAACGGGGCTTTCGGCGATTCCCTCCGCCGGAGTCCACTTCGGATCGACGTCGGGCTGCTGCCGGATTTCGTCGGCGTAGACGGCTCGTGCTTGGCCTTCGAGTTCTCCCTGCATGAGCCAGAAGAGCATCAGGGAGCACACCTCTTGTCGCACCATCTGCTTCGAGCGGCCCGGCAAGGCGTCGAGGCCATGCCAGCCCTTGGCTTCACGGTAGGCCGTCTCGATCCCCCATCGCCGCTGGTAGAGGTCAGCGATCGCTCTGGCATCATGGGCGGGGCCGGTCAGGGACGTGACCAGAACCACGTGTTCGCTGCCGTCACGATACCCGCGCACAAACCGGATCATGATGGACGGATGGTCAATCAGTGGGACCGTCTGGTCATCCTGCCCGGATGCCAGGAAAGCGGCGGTTTCGCGTGCCAGTCGCGTGCCGGATGTCTTGACGCGCATGACGAAGTGAATGCCGCGGCACTGGAGATCCGTCAGCAGTTCCCGCGACGGATACAGGCGATCAGCCAGCAGGAGATCGCCCGACCCGAGCGATCCCAGCATGTCGGTGAGATCCGCCTGCTCGCTGCCGTCGTGCGGCCCAAGTCGCCAATCCACCGGGACGTTCCCTCCAACATCCCACAGCACCGTCAGCAATGCCTGCGGGGCCAGATGATCACCGGAGGGACAGCCGAAATCACGCTTGAGCGCCGCGGTCGACGCCAGCGCCGTCCGTGTTCCATCCACGGCGATGATTCGTTGGAAATCCCCGTAGCGCAGACGCGCTCTCGATTCCACCCGACCGGCCTCGACGCACACCCGGCGGAACAAATCTCGGCACATCTTCTCGCTGAGCTTGCCTCGTGCCTGGGTCAACGCC
>JACDEC010000110.1 GCA_013816645.1 Planctomycetota bacterium | reverse complement strand
GACCGACACTGATCGGGCCATCGATACGGCGAATCCGGGTGACCGCGCCGGCAGCGATCAGGACCGTCGCCTGAACCAGTCGATCCGCCAAGCCATCGCCGCCGACGGCGCGTTGGCGGTGGCGCTCGATGGCTTCAGCCTCACCTCGGTCGGCGGGATCGTCACCCTGCACGGCACGGTGAACAGCGCCGAGCGCGCTCGCGCGGTCGGCGACCGGGTCGCCGGCATCGCCGGGGTCGAACGGGTGATCAACGCGCTGCAGGTAGCGCCGCGCTGAGCGAACGGTCGCGGGTGGCGTCACTGCGCATTGACGGCATGCACGTGCGGGGCCAGGCGTTCGATCGCCGCCCGCTCGCGCATGGCGGTGGCGCTATCGCCATTCGCCTCGGCGATCGCCGCCAACTCGGCCCGCAAACTCAGCTGCGTGGGATAGAGATCGACGGCGCGCTGCGCCCAGCGCTGCGCCTCTCGGCGGGCGTCATTTTCGGCGTCCCCGCTGGCCTGCCCAGCAGTTCGGCGCAACTGCCGAGACGCTGCCTGGACCAGGACGACGTGATCGGGCCAGCGGTTGGCGATCGCCAGGATCGTCGGAGTGAAACCGTCGCCGCC
Organism: Planctomycetota bacterium; assembly: GCA_013816645.1. GTDB lineage: Bacteria > Planctomycetota > UBA11346 > UBA11346 > UBA11346 > JACDEC01. The sequence continues at coordinate 7,772 of JACDEC010000110.1, read as the reverse complement.
CTGGGGATGCAGGACCGCGGCGTGTTCGACGATGGCGACGATAACCTGGGCGAGCATCGGGTCATCGGGAAAGCGCAGGCACTGGGCGAGCGCATCGTCGACCGCGACCTGGGCGAGCACGAGATCGGGTGGTAGTTGCAGGCTCTCTAAAGGCACTGGGTAGGCGCGCAGCGCGATCGACACAGCGGTTTCGGCTTGGATGAGGTAGGCATCGCCGAGATCCCGCCGGCTCGCGACGCGCAAGCGCCGCAGGACCGACTCGGCCGCGCGCGCGCGCTCGCTGCCCGCCTGGGCCAGCGCGGTGGTTGCTCCGTAAACGAGCGCCAGCACGAGCACTGAGAGCGCAGCCCCGACCAGCAGCGTGCGCTGGGCACTGCCAATGCGCACCAGCCGGTGCGTCGTTCGCGGTCGCGACCCGCTCTCGGGAAGCACCGCAACCAGCGCGAGAATGCCGACGACCTGCGGGCTATGGAGGTGGAAATCCGCGAACGCGTGCAGGAGACAGGCGAGTACGCCGGTGAGCGCCGCCCAGCGCGGCGGGGCCGGCAGCCGGATTCCATACAGGACCAGCACCGTCAGCGCACTGGCGCCGAAGACCAGCCAGGCGAGCGCCTCGGGCTCCCAGATGTTGGCGTCGACGATCGTACCAGTGATTGCGACATAGACGATCAGCGCGGCGACCGCAGCGGCGGTTGGCAGGTGCACCCGCGCCGCCGCTCCTGCGCCCGGGGTGGCTGCCACCTGCGGCCGCAGACGCAGCAGCAGCACCGCCCACCAGGCCAGCAGCAGCACGGCCGCGGGAATGCCGAGATCGACGGCTGCCTGCAAAGGTTCGCTGTGGGCGATCACGGTCTCTTCGCTGTCCAGCGGCTTGACGCGCGGGAAATGGACGCGGAAACCCTCGGCGCCGTGGCCTACCAGGGGACGTTCCCCGATCAACGTCACAGCGGCCCGCCAATAGTCGAGGCGGACGCCGGCGCTCGCCTCAAGGCGGTCGCGCACTCCCGAGAACGCCAGGGCGCCAACCAGCAGCGCGGAGCAGGCGCACACCACGATCACGCGCTGTCGCGGCCTCGGCCAGGCCAGGATCGCCGTCACCCCGCCCGCGCAGAGCAGGGCGAGCATGCCCGCCTTGCTGCCGCTGCGCGCCAAGGCGAACACGGCGAGCAGCGCGAACGCGCTCAATGCCAAGCGTCCAGACAACCGTTGCCGCCAGGAAGCCCAGGCCAGGCCGACGACCAATGGCAGCACCGTGATCAGGTAGGCAGCCAAGGTGTTGGCGAGCAGGAAGCTGCCTTCCAGGCGCCAGGAATGGGCGCGAACGTGGTACTGGTCGCGCAACCGCTCGTGTTCGACCACGGCTGGATCGACGGCGAGTTCCTCCTGCAGTGCGGGTCGCTCGATCTGGACCTGGCTGGCGAGCAGCAGGCCTTCGATGGCCAGGCCGGCGAGCAGCCCCGCCATCAATGCGCGCGGAGTACGTCGCACCTGTGGCGCGAGCGCTACCGCCGCACCGAGGTGCAGCGCCCACGCCCACCAGATCGGCCAAGCGGTCGCCGCCGCCGGACTGCGCCAGCAACCGATGGCGGCCACGCCCAGGAAGGCGGCCCCGAGTACGACCGTCCAATCGGGACGGGACACCCCCCCGCGCAACGCCCGCTGGAGCAGACCGGTGGCGATCGCGGCGCCGAGCAGCGAGAGATAGAACAGATTCGCGGTATCGCTGGGCTCGCCGCTCCAGATCAGCGGGCGCAAGGTGGGCAGCGCCACCAGCCACAGCACAGCGGCGCGACCCAGCCAACGCGAGAGGCGTCGATCCTGGTCGCTGGCGATCACGTATGCTCCCGGCACGGGCGCCAGTCGGGGTGGCCGGCCGCTACCTGATCGCTCCCCGACCGCGACACCTCACTGCGTCCGGTGCTCGTCGATGCGCACGATGTCCCCGGTGGGCAAGCCATCGACGCCGATGCCGCCGTCGACCAGCAGGCCGCTGGCACCCTTGATGCTCAACCAGCTGCCCTTGGCGAAGTCCGCGATATTGATCGCCTCGCCCGGCGACCAGGCGTTGATCACCACCGTGCTGACGTTGGCGGGCAGGACGACGTCGGTCCCGCTGATCTCGACCTTGGCGCCGTTGACGACGTCGTCGTTCACCGCATCGGGACCCAAGGCGAGCACCACCGTCACCAGCCCGCCGACATACGTCGGCTGCGCAGCGAGGACCCGGCCGGACACCGCATAGCCTTTCTTGGCGGAGAAGACCTTGCCGCTGAAATCACCCGAATCGCCGCCTGAACCGCCTCGGCGCGGGGCGCTGTCGACCTGTTCAGCGCCGGCCGGCTTGAGCTCGACGCTGCCGCCAAACAGGAGCATGGGCAGGGCGATGAGCACGATCAGGGCGCCTACCGCCAGGCCGATGCGGACAGGCAATGGCTGATGCCACGGAACCACCACGGGCTCGGACGGGTTCTTGCGACAGGAACGGCAATCGTCGCGCCCCGCCTTGTTCTTCGCGCCACAGTGCGGGCACAGCCACAGATCCTTGCCCTGGCCGGGCTTGATCTCGGCCTCGTCGGCGGACCCGGCCGCCGAAGGCAGGCCCGACGGCCCAGCGTCGCTGCCCGCCGGCGTCTGCACCGGCACATCGGCGAAGGGATTCACCGGCGCGGTGGCCGGAACCGCAGGCTTGGCGCCCGACTTGGCGATCGGACGGGTGCCCGGCGCCTTTGCCGCTGGCTTGGGCCCACTTGGCATGGCCTGGCTGCCGACCTTGACGTCAGCAAACGGATTAACCGGCGCAGTCGGCGCAGGTTTGGCCTTCTTGGGCTTGTCGTCCTCGATGAATCCCGGGAAGTCGTCGTCGCTCACGGCAGCTCCTTGTTCGTCAATGTCCGGTTGCGACTGCGGCGCCGACGGCGGCGCGAACCGCCGCCGCCAGTGCGCTCGCCGCTTCGTTGGTCGGGGCCTCGGCGATGATCCGGCTGGCGGGTTCGGTGCCGGAGGCGCGCAGATGCACCCAGCGATCCGCCCAGTTCAGCTTGATGCCGTCGCGCAGGTCGACCTCGGCACCGCGCGCGACCTGGTGGGCCTGCAGGCGCGGGATCGACGCGCTCACCGCGGCCCGATCCATCGCGACCTTCTCTTTGTGGATGGCATAGGCGGGGATCGCCGCGATCACATGCGACAGCGGCCGGGCTTCGCGCGCGAGGTGCTCGAGCACCAGCGCCATGCCGATCTGGCTGTCACGGCCCCAGACCACCCGCGGATCGATGATCCCGCCATTGCCCTCGCCGCCGATCGCGGCGGAGTTGGCCTCCATGGCGTCAACCACGTTGGCTTCGCCGACCTTTGCGCGCACCACGCGGGCGCCGTGGCGGGCGGCGACGTCCTCGAGCATGCGACTGGTCGAGAGGTTGGTGCAGGCGACGATGCCGGCGCCGGGAGTGCCCGCGGCGACGCACGCGGCGATGCGCGAGGCCGCGCACAGCACCAGGGTGTACTCCTCGCCGATGTAGCGACCGCACTCGTCGATGATCGCCAGGCGATCAGCATCGGGGTCCTGGACGAAACCGATGTCCGCTCCAGCGGCGGCGACCATTGCCCCGGTGGCGGCGACGTTGGCGGCGGTGGGCTCGGGATCGCGCGGGAAGACCAGGTCCGGTCGGCCATGGATGCTGACCACGCGACAGCCGAGCCGGGCCAGCAGCTGCGGCGCGATCACCGCGCCAGCGCCATTGACGCTGTCGAGCAGGACGGTGAAGCGCCGGCGACGGATCAGTTCGACGTCGACCGCAGCGAGCACCCGGGCGATATGGATGCCGATCGCCGTATCGTCGCGGCGGTAGTCGCCCACCCCTGCCCAGCGCTGCCAGAGGTCGGCGGGCGGACGTTCATACGCGGCGATCAGGCGGTCGAGTTCGCCCTGATCGACGTTGCGCCCCTTGGCGTTGAAGAACTTGAGCGCGTTCCACTCGACCGGATTGTGGCTGGCCGAGATCTGGATGCCGCCGGCAGCCTTCAGTTCAGCGACCATGATCGGCACGGTCGGCGTCGGGACGATGCCGAGGTCGACGACCGAACACCCGGCAGCGCGAAGCCCGGCGGCCGCGGCCTGCGCGAAGCACTCGCCGGTGGGTCGGCTGTCGCGGCCGAGGATCACGCTGCCGCCCCCGGCCACGGCCCGAGCGAAGGCCGCGGACAGCCCCATGACCTGGAGCGGATCGATGCTCTCGCCGACCACGCCGCGAATTCCGGACACCGATACCACGCAGCGCAGCGCCGGGTTGCTCATGGCAGGACAGGAAAGCCGTCCACGGCACGAACGCAACGGTGCCCTGGGTCGGAATCAACTCGCTGGCGCAGACGCCCGACCTGCGCGGTCAGCCGCCGTACCCGGTCCTGCCTTCGTGCTTCTGCGATGGCAATGCCGGCTGACACGGCAGATATCATGCTTGGCAAAGCCCCGCCTTCGGGAAACTGCGCTGGATGATTCTCGGCACCGGCACGCTCGATCAGCGGCTCGACCACGTCTATGAGCGACCCCCGGGGTTCGCCTGGTGGACCATCGGGGCGATGCTCCACGGCAGCGTGCTGACCGAGTCGCGCGGCCGCTCCACCGTGACTCGTGCGCGCTGCCTGAGCATCATCAGGCCGCGCACCCCCTACCGCGTCTGCTTCGGCGGCGAGGGCCAACGTTGGAGCGAGACCTGGGTGATCTTCGCACCCAGACCGGACTGGCTGCCGATGCTCGACTGGCCCGAGGTCCTGCCCGGCATATCAACGCTTGCCGCCGACCAGGGCCCGGCAGCGGAAGCGTTCGCACTGGTCGCCCAGACCCATCAATTCGCCATCGGATCGCTGCCCGAACGCATGCGTTTCGCCGAGAACACCCTCGAGCGCGCGATCCTCCATGCCCATCTCGCGAATCCCCGCGCCGCGCACCACGACAAGCACCCCGCGGTGCGCGCAGCCATCGAGGCGATCGAAACCCGCTGGCAGGAAGCGTTGGACGTGCACGCGCTGGCGCGGATCGCGGGCTGTTCGCGTTCGCACTTCGCCCACCTCTTCGCCGACCAGGTCGGCACCACGCCGAAGGCCTACCTGGAAGCGCACCGCATCGAGCGCGCCAAGCACCTGCTGGTGGCGACCACCTTGGCGGTGAAGGAGGTCGCCGCCGCGGTCGGCTTCCCCAACCCCTTCCACTTCTCGACCCGTTTCCGCCACCACCTGGGCTGCAGTCCGCTCGCCTACCGCCGCAAGCCGGAGTAGCCTGTCTGGCCGACCCCCAACCCCCCTGCGCCGTCGGGCAGGGCCCCGACGTCGCTCAGGCGGCAAGCGGCAGCACAGGCGCAACGCGCCGAGCAGCCGCTGAGAGCCCGACCCCCGTGCTTCCTACCCCCGTGCCGGTTCGCTCATGGTCTCGCGCATGCGCTGCGACAAGGCGGCGAGGTGGTGGTCGTTGGCCATGACCTGCTCGAGGTGGCGGCGCCGCTGCGGTCCCGCGGTGTCGACCATGACCTGCCCGTAATTGCGATCGACCCAGAAGCGCGCGTGGCCGGCGACATAGTCGCGCAGCTCCTGCAACTGGTCGGCGGGGTAGCGCTGGCAGAGGTTGATGGTGAACATCCGCCGCCGCGAGCCGCCGCCGAAAGCGCCATGCTTGGTATCGTGGTTGAAGATCAGCAGATCGCCGGGCCGCACCGTCGCCGATGCATAGGGCACCTCGCTGCCGTGCAGGCCGAACGAGTTGCCTCCGCAGAGCGCGGCGTGCAGTTGGTCGGCGTAGCGATCGCCAACCCGGTGGCTGCCGGGGATGACCCGCAACGCGCCCGTCTCGGGCGTCATCGGATCAAGGTAGAAGGCCATCTTGATGTGGCGCAGGCGTGGCTGCCAGGCGCTGTCCGAATGCCAGCCGGTGTCGCCGCTGTAGAAGTTGCCGTCGGATCCCATGTAGTTGAAATCGTCGCCGAGCAGGGCGCAGGCGATGCCGTGGATGCGCGGGTCGTCGAGCAGCGCGCTGAGCACGGGATGGCGGTCGATGAACTGGATGGTGCACGAACGCTTGCCGTGGTCGTGCTTGGCGCCGTTGTGGCCGCCGCCCTGGCGTTCCCAGACCTCGTGGAACGCTTCGATGATCGCATCGGCGCGGTCGGCGAGCAGGCCGGGCAGGCGCAGGTAGCCGAAGGTGTCGAAGAAGGCGATCTGGTCGGCGCTGAGCGTCATGTCGGTTTCTCCGCAGTGACCCTGGGAATCAGGGCCAATCTGCCGGAGATCTTGCACGCTCGCCGGCGAGCACCATGGCCCTGGAATCACGCTGACCTGTCGGATCCTCCTGGGCCATCGATAAACGTCAGGTACGGGCCGGTTCGCGCATCGCCGCGCGCGAGCGCCGCGACAGCTCGGCGAGATGGTGGTCGTTGGCCATGACCTGCTCGAGGTGGCGCATGCGCTGCGGGGTGGCGGTGTCGACCATGATCGCGCCATAATTGCGTTCGACCCAGAAGCGCGCGTACTCGCCGACGTAGTCGCGCAGTTCCTGCAGGCGTTCCTCGGGATACCGCTGGCACAGGTTGACGGTGAACATGCGCCGCCGCGAGCCGCCGCCGAACGAGGCGTGCTTGGTGTCGTGGTTGAAGATCAGCAGGTCGCCGGGGCGCACCGTCGCCGAGGCGAAGGGCAGTTCGCTGCCGTGCAGCCCGAACGGCTTCGGTCCGCCGGTGAGCACTGCCTGCAACTGGTCGGCGTAGCGGTCGCCGACGCGATGGCTGCCGGGGATGATGCGCAGCGCCCCGGTCTCCGGCGTCAGCGGATCGAGGTAGAACGCCATCTTGAGGTGGCGCACGCCGGGCAGCCACGAACTGTCGGAATGCCAACCGGTGTCGCCGCTGTAGAAGTTGCCGTCCGAGTTCATGTAGTTGAAATCGTCGCCGAGCAGGTCGCAGGCGATGCCATGGATGCGCGGGTCGTCGAGCAGCGCGCACAGCACGGGATGCCGGTCGATGAACTGGACGGTGCACGAACGCTGGCGGTTGTCGTGCTGCGCCCCGTTATGGCCGCCGCCCTGGCCATCCCAGATGTCGTGGAAGGCCGCGATGATCGCCTCGATGCGGTCGACGAGCAGGCCGGGCAGGCGCAGGTAGCCGAAGGTGTCGAAGAAGGCGATCTGATCGGCGCTGAGCGTCATGTCGGGCAAGGATGCCGGGCACGCCGTCCGATCAAGCGCCCCGGCGGGGACCATGGATGATTGCCTGGCCGCATCGACCGGGGATGCTGGGATCGTGGACGACGCGATCGCGCTGATCGAGAAGAGCCTGGATGTCCGCTACGACAGCGGCGACGTCACCGCCATCGAACGCCCCCACACCACCGGCTGGCGCGTCCTGCCGACCCTGGTGACCGCGCAGATGAGCGAAGGGCATAGCCAGATCACCCTCGATGGCGGCTCGCCCGTGGCCATCGCCGAGGGCGACGCGCTGGTGGTCGGCGCCGGGGTGCTGCATCGCATCGATCTGCGCAGCCCGCGCGGGATCAGCCGCTGGTCGCACCTCGACGTGCGCGCCTTCGGCGGCGCGGTCGACGCGCTCTCGTTGATCGAGCCGCCGTCGCGGCTGTCGGGTGCCACCGCGCGGCGCATCGGCGACCTCAACCAGGCGCTGGCTGTCCTGGCCAAACAGCCCGCGGGCATCGCCCAGGCGGCCCAACGCAAGGCGCTCGGCTTCGAGATCTTCGCGCTGATCGCCGCGGCTTCTCCCGCCGTGCCCGCGGCCCTGGAC
>JACDEC010000589.1 GCA_013816645.1 Planctomycetota bacterium | reverse complement strand
CCCTCCGGCTGCGCCTTCGCCGGCGCCACGGCCGCAGGCGCGGGCAGCAGGGCCGCAGCAGCTGGCGCAGTCGTCGCAGCCGGTTGCTCCAGAGGGCTCGTGATCCGTGCCGTCGCGGTCGCGGGAGCGGGCCGGTCATCGCCCCCGCCGGTAGCGATCGCAAGCACCACCACTGCGACCGCGGCGGCAATGGCGATCCCGACCCGGAGTCGGCGCGGACGTGCCCGGGCCACGTGGTGGGGGCCTGAACGATGCGCGTGCGCCGGGCGCACCGGTGCAGGCGCGGAGGGCGCGCTCAGGCGCCCGGCGAACAGCGCATCCAAAGCGGCGACCAGTTCATCGGCGGTGCGGAAGCGCTCATCCCGCGCCTTGGCCATGGTCTTGGCCACGATCGCGCAGGCCGCGGCCGATACGGCGGGATTGAGCGCGCGCGGATCGGGTGCCGGCTCGTTGATGACCTTGGCGACGGTGGCGAACACGGTGGTGCCCGAGAACGGCGGTTGGCCGACGAGCAGGTGGTAGAGCGAGGCGCCGAGCGAGTAGATGTCGGTGCGGATGTCCAAGTCGGACTGGCCGCGCGCCTGTTCGGGCGACATGTAGGCCGGCGAACCGATAGTCGCGCCGGTCTGGGTCATGCGATCATCGCCGTCGACCGACCGCGCCAAGCCGAGGTCGGCGAGCTTGGCGTCGCCATCCTGCGAGACGAAGATGTTGGCGGGCTTGATGTCGCGGTGGATGAGCCCGGCCTTGGCGATCGCGCCCAGGCCCTTGGCGCAATCGCGGATGATCGTCACCGCCTGGGCCTCGGGCAGCCTGCCGCCCTGGTCGTTGGCGAGCTTCATCGCGTCGCCGCCGCGGACCAGTTCGAGCGACATGTAGGCGACGCCGTGGTCCATGCCGACGTCGAAGCAGGTGATGACGTTGGGATGTACCACCTTGCCGGCGGCGCGCGCCTCGCGGGTGAAGCGCTCGATGAAATCCTTGTCCTTGGCCAACGCCGGGGTGAGCACCTTGAGCGCGACTTCGCGCTGCATCGACAGCTGGATCGCCTTGTAGACCGCGCCCATCCCGCCCTGACCGAGCTTGGCGACGAGTTGGTGACCACCGATGATCTTGGGAGCCGCAGCCTTGGCGACTTCGCTGAGCAGCAGGTCGGCTTGCGGTCCGGTGATATGGCCCTTGGCGACCAGCAGCTCGGCCACCGGCTTGGTGCCGGGCAGGGTGATGCCGGACTCGATGTCGTGCGTGATGCCGACCGCGGCATCGGGGCTGATGAACCCCCTGCGGGTGGCGAGCTGGACCAACGCCAGCCCTTCGTTCGCTGCCTGTCCTGCGCTCATCGAATCCTCCATCGCGTGCACTGGCACTGCGCCAGACAACCATACGCGATGCGCGGTAGCCCCGCCACGTGGGGATTTCCCGGCGTTCAGGAACGCCAGCACCGCGCAGGCGGTTACGGGAAGATCGATTGCGGGGTGCTAAGCCGATTGTCCGCAGCCCCTTCCAGCGAATCTCAGGTTCCGAGCTTGACCGCCGCTTCGGCAGCCATGCGCGCGGCCCCGATCACCGCCGGGCGCTGGTCCTTGTTCTCGAGCAGCTTGCGGAAGTAGGTGATGCTCTGCTTGAGGCCGTCCTCGAGCGCGACGGTCGGCTTCCAGCCCAGGACCTGGTTTGCCTGGGTGATGTCGGGTTTGCGCTGGCGCGGGTCGTCCTGCGGCAGCGGTTTGTGCACGATCTTGGCCTTGCTGCCGGTCAGGCGCAGCACCAGGTCGGCGAGCTCGACCATGGTGAACTCGCCGGGGTTGCCGATGTTGATCGGCCCGGTGATCCCCTTGGGCGTCGCCATCAGGCGCATGATGCCGTCGACGAGATCGTCGACGTAGCAGAACGAACGGGTCTGCGTGCCTTCGCCGTAGACCGTGAGGTCCTCGCCCTGCAGCGCCTGGACGATGAAGTTCGAGACCACCCGACCATCGTTGGGGTGCATGCGCGGGCCGTAGGTGTTGAAGATGCGCACGACCTTGATGTCGACCTTGTGCTGGCGGTTGTAGTCGAAGAACAGCGTCTCGGCGCAGCGTTTGCCCTCGTCGTAGCAGCTGCGCGGCCCGATGGTGTTGACGTTGCCCCAGTACGATTCGGGCTGCGGATGCACGCTGGGGTCGCCGTAGACCTCGGAGGTCGACGCCTGGAGGATCGACGCCTTGGTGCGCTTGGCGAGGCCGAGCATGTTGATCGCGCCGATGACGCTGGTCTTGGTCGTCTGCACGGGATCGAACTGGTAGTGGATCGGCGAGGCCGGGCAGGCCAGGTTGTAGATCTGGTCGACCTCGACGTTGAGCGGCTGGCAGATGTCGTGGCGCATCACCTCGAAGCGCGGATGGCCGAGCATCGCCGCCACGTTCATTTTCGAACCGGTGTAGTAGTTGTCGACGCACAGCACGTCGTGACCTTCGCGCCACAACCGTTCACACAGGTGCGAACCGATGAATCCGGCGCCGCCGGTGACCAAGATCCGCTTCATGGACGCCCTCCCAGGCTGCAGCGATGGTCGCCAGAGCGGGTTGGCCTCAATGATCCGAATCGCAAGTCGGTGCAGGCGTTGAGAGTCGTGGGGAATCTTCTCTCCACGGGGGTCGGGG
>JACDEC010000588.1 GCA_013816645.1 Planctomycetota bacterium | reverse complement strand
GCCCTGCCCCGGCAGGCGCGCTGCCGCTTGAACGGAACTGACGGGGGCCCTGTGCAACGGTCGCACCAACGCGCATCTGACGTCCGCTCCCGCGGTGTTCCTCGCCGCAGTGCGGCTGCGGTGACACCGCTGCCGCTTGAACGGAACTGACGGGGGCCCTGTGCAGCGGACGCACAAACTCGCATCTGACGTCCGCTCCCGCGGTGTTCCTCGCCGCGGTGCGGCTGCGGTGACACCGCTGCCGCTTGAACGGGCCTGACGGGGGCCCTGCCCCGTCAGGCGGGCTGAGCAACCATGAGTCGCAGCCCGGCCAAGGGCGCCGCCGTCGCCGACCATGGTCCGGCCGCGGCCGCGACCAGCCAGGTGGTCATCGGCTCGAGGCGCACCGAGCCGCCGGCGGTGGCGAGGGTGCCGGCGCCGGCCAGGCAGGTGACGATCGAGCAGATGCCGTTGCCGCCGCCGGCGGTGTGGCCGGCGCGCCGTTCTTCGACGGTGAAGTACTCGCAGGCAGCGAGCTTGCGCACGCTGCCGCCGGCGGGATGCGGGACTTCGCGGGCGTCGATCGCTGCGCCGCGCGACGCCGAGAAGTCGATGGTGTCCAGGGACTCGCGGACGTGGAGCTGCCGCGGCTTGCCGTCGAGGCCGACCCGGCCCCAGTCGTCGACCCGGAAGGTGACGTCGCAGGTCTGCTGGACCTCGTAGAGCAGGCAGCCTTTGCCGAGGGCGTGCACGGTGCGCGCGGCGAGGAAGAAGAAGTCGCCGTCCTTGGCGACCACGCGGTTGAGCTGCGATGCGACGTCGCCGCCGGCGAGCGCGCGTTCGAATCCCTCGCGGGTCGTGCCGGATTTGGTGCCGACGAACAGTTCGCCGCCTTCGGCGAGCATCAGCCAGCATTCGGTCTTGCCGCGCGCGCCGACCCCGAGCTGGCGGGCCAGGCGATCGTCGGGGTGGACCTGCACGCTCAGCCGATCGTTGGCATCGATGAGCTTGACCAGCAGCGGGAAATCACCGCCGTCATGGGACGGTCCGACCAGATCCTTGCCATAGCGGCACACCAGTTCGCGCAGCGGGGTCCCGGCCAGGTCGCCCTCCGCGACCACGCTCATGCCGCGTTCGTGGTCGGCGAGATCCCAGCTCTCCCCGATCGGTCCCTCAGGGAGCGTCTTGCGCCACTGCTCCATGCGCCGGCCGCCCCAGACGGTGGACATGTAGGCAGGCGTGAAGCGGAGCGGCAGCGCGAGGCTCATGGTCGGGGCAGGATGGAGCGTTGGCGCAGTGGCGCGAACGGCGAGCGAGGCGGGCGCACACGGTTGATCGAACGCGCCATGGTCATCCCGGCTTGGGCGGGCGCTGCTGCGGCGCGTCGCCGGCCGACTTGGGCGCTGCCGCTGCGGCGCGGATCTTGGCGAGGTCGCGCTCGAGGGCGGTGAGGAAGGCGGCGAACTTGGCCTCGTTGGACTTGGTGAGCTTGAGCAGGTTCTGGTGCGCGCGCTGCACCAGCTCGATGCGCTGGATCGGCGACATCGTCGGATCCGAGGCGAGCGTGACGTAGGCGACCTGCGGATCCGGCTGGTTCTCGAGCACCGGCACCACCAGCGTCACGCCGAGCATGACCAGCAGGCGCATGTTGCCGACGCTGGGATTGACCACGACCAGGCGTCCGCCGGCGCCGTCGAGCTGGCGCGCGTAGCCGACGAGCAGGCCCATGAAGGTGCTGTCCATGCCGCTGCACGATGACAGGTCGACGCAGATCGTGGTCGCGCCCTGGTCGATCTCGGTCGCCAGGAAGACGTCGAGCACCGGCGAGTTCTTCATGTTGGCCAGCCCGGTCGAGCGGACGAACACCGTGCGCTCGGAGCGGGCGACGAGGAAGGTCGCTGTCACAGCTGTACCCGGCGTGCCATCGACCATCTCACGATGCTCCTCCGGCGAGCAGCGCGCGCGCCTGGCCCACGGCGGCGGTGCCTCCGCCGAGCATATCGGCGATCTCGGCCATGCGAGCCTCGCCCGCGACTTCGGCAACCGTTGCAGTGGTTTTCCGATCGCCCTGGTTCTTGCGGACCACGTACTGGCGGCTCGCGGCCGCCGCCAGCTGCGGCGTGTGGGTGACCGCGAGCACGGTGCGTCCGCGCGCGATCGCCGCGAGCTTGGCGCCGATCAGGGCGCCCAGGCGTCCGCCGACGCCGCTGTCGACTTCGTCGAAGACCAAGACCGGCGTGCGGTCGTGTTCGGCCAGCGCCACCGCCAGGGCCAGGGTCAGTCGGGCGGCCTCGCCGCCCGAAGGGACGGTCGCCAGTCGTCCGGCTGCCTGGCCGGGATTGGTGCAGATCAGGAACTCCTGGCGGCGCAGGCCTAGCGCGCTCGGCTCGGCGGTCTCGTCGAGCAGGGTCAGCCGCGCCTTGGGCATGCCCAGTTCAGCGAGTTCGCCGTGCACCGCTTTCGCGAGTCTGGTGAAGGCCTTCGCGCGCGCCTGGCCGAGCGCCGCGCCGACGCGCTGGCGTTCGGCCTCGGCGGCGACGCGATCAGCAGCGACGCGCTCGCGACGCTCACCGAGCCCGTCGAGTTCGGCGACGCGCGCGTCGATCGCCGCGCGCGCATCGAGCAGCGCGGCCTCGCCATCGCCGTGCTTGCGCATCAGGCGGTACCAGCC
>JACDEC010000587.1 GCA_013816645.1 Planctomycetota bacterium | reverse complement strand
GCCAAACTCCCGGCCGGGTTCACGCTGGCCGCCGATGGCACCCTGTCGGGAACCCCGGAGCCCGGCGCACGCGGCACGCACACGCTGACCGTGACGATCGCGGACGCCGCGCAGGCCACCGCGAACGGCAAGGCCAGCCTGACCGTGCTGCCCCAGCCAGCGATCACCACTGGCGCGCTGCCCGAGGCGATCCTCGGACAGCCCTACGCCGCCGACCTGGCGTGCGAAGGATTGGACGCGCCGAGCTGGAGCGCCATCGGGCTGCCCGCCGGCCTGACCATCAGCGGCGCGGGCGAGCGGGCGCGGATCGCCGGCACCGCCAGCGCGACCGGCACCGCCACCGTGCAGGTCAGCGCCAAGGATCGCAGCCGCAGCACCGAACGTGCGTACACCCTGGTGGTCAGCGACAGCTTCGCGCCCGAAGCGGCCGAACTGCCGCCGGCGACAGCGTGGACGCCCTACGAGCACCGGCTGCGCGTGCGCGGTCCGACCCAGCGCTACCGCTGGACCCAGGCCCAGCCCACCGGCGGCCTGGTGGTCGGCGCGGACGGCGCGATCAGCGGTTCGCCCGAGCAGGCCGGACGCATCGACCTGCCACTGACGCTGAGCGCAGAGGATGGCCGCAGCCGCGAGGTCAGCGTCGTCCTGCCGGTCAATCCGCCACCGGTGATCGAGGTCGAGGAGCGCGTCGAGCTGGTCCGCGGCAGCGCCGTCGAGCGCCCGCTGCGTGCGAGCGGTGGCACACCGCCACTGGTGTGGTCGTTCGGCGATGGCTCGCCGCCACCCGGCGTGCGCCTCGACCCCGACGGCGCGCTGCGCGGCGCCGCGGCCGAGATCGGCGAGTTCCGGGTCACCCTCATCTGCAGCGACCGCTGGCATGCGACCGCGCGCCAGCCGGTGATCCTGGCGGTGGTGGAACCGCCGCCGCAAGACCAGCAGGACCAGCAGGACCAGCAAGCCAAGGACCAGGACGGTCAGGGCAAGGACGGCAAGGACGGCAAGGACGGCAAGGACGGCAAGGACGGCAAGGACGGCAAGGACGGCAAGGACGGACAAGACCAAGCCCAAGGCAAGAGCCCTGAGGATGCCGACCCGAACGGGCAATCCGCTCCGGACCAGGGTGAGGGCGCCAAGCCGTCAGAGAACCCGAGCCAAGGCCAGGGCTCAGCAGCGGACCCCGCCGATCAGGCGGCCAAGCCGCAACCGGGCGAAGACCCCACGAAATCGCGCGGAAAAGACCCGTCCGATCAGTCGCCGACCGAGGCTGCGGGAACGCCAGGGTCGACCTCTGAAGATGGCGCCGACGGCGGTGGCTCGCTGCAATCCGGCGGTCAGGCGCAACGCGGCCAGGCTCCGACGCTCGGCGATACCGCCACCCAGCGCTGGCTGGAGACGCTGCCGGCGGAGAATCGCGCGGCCTTGCTGCGCCTGCTGCACGAACGCCGGCCGCCCGAGTCGCGGGGCAAGCCATGGTGAGCGCGCGCCTGATCCTGTGCCTGGGCCTGTCCCTGCTGGCGTGCGCCACCGGCGTGGAAGCGCGACTCGACCTGCCCGATACCATCGGCGTCGCGGCACCCACCGCCGGGGAGATCGTGATCAGCGAAGCGTCGTCGTCGCCGCGCTCGATCGCCTTCCCGCCGGGCGATGGCCTGACCTGGGCGTTGAGCGGCGGCGTACGCCAGCAGACCACGATCATCAACGGCGAGGCCTCGCGCAGCGATCACATCGGCGTGACCCTCACCGCCAGCGCGCTCGGCGCGCTGACGATTCCGGAACTGGCGGTGACGCTCGCTGATGGAACGGTGGTGCGCACCGCGCCGCTCACCCGCACCGTCAGCGCCGGCGACGCGCGGCTGAGCGGCGATTGCTACGCCGAGGCAGCGTTCGAGCCCGCCACGGCGGTGGTCGGCCAGACCACCACCCTGATCTACCGCTGCTACCTCGCCCCCGGGTTCGCCGTGCAGACGCCCGGCGTCAGCGCCCCGGCTACCGCGACCCGACTCGGCGAACCGACCCAGGAGGAAAGCACCACCATCGATCGCCAGGGCCGCCGCTGGCGGGTGGTGACCTGGCGCGAACCCGTCGCCTTCACCACCGCCGGAACGTTCACGGCCGGTGGCCAGCAGGAGTACCTGCAGGTGCGCGACAGCTTCCTCGGGCAGTCCGTGGTCTCGCGTCGCCGCGTGGCGGTGAAGCCGGCGACCTTGGTGGTCAGCGAGCCGGCGCAGGCCGGTCGCCCCGCCGACTTCGCCGGTCTGGTCGGAAGCGTGGGTATGACGGCGCGATTGGACCGCGAGCGCATCGCCGCGGGCGAAGGCACGGTGCTCGAACTGACGGTGGAGACCGCGATGTCGGAGCTGGTCCGCCGCCCCGAACTGCCGGCGATCGCCGGGCTGCGCGCCTACCGACGCGAGATCGCCGAGGCCGCGACCGCCGGGCAGCGCCGCTTCGCCTGGGACCTGGTGCCGACCGGGCCGGGCAACTACGCGATCCCCGCGTTCTCGCTGCCCTGGTACGACGCCGAATCCGGAACCTACCAGCGCGCCACATCGGCCGCGTTGACGCTCGAGGTGCTGCCGGGCAGCGCGCGCGCGCTGAGCGTCGGCGGCGCCGCCGGCGATCCGACGGGTGCGGAGGCAGCGCAAGCCATCGAG
>JACDEC010000586.1 GCA_013816645.1 Planctomycetota bacterium | reverse complement strand
ACTCTGCGCTGCTCACTGCCTTCATGCCTTTCGACTTCCGGACCTCCGGACTTCCGGACCTCCGGACGGTTGCCATCAGAATAAATAATACTTCTGCGCCAACGGCAGCCGCTCCGCCGGCGCGCAGGTCAGGTGCTCGCCGTCGGCGGTGACCTGGTAGGTCTCGGGATCGACGGTGATGCGCGGCAGCGCGTCGTTGAGTTTCATGTCGCGCTTGCCCAGGCCGCGGCAGCGGCGCACCGGTTCGATGCGCTTGCTCAAACCATAGCCGGCGGCGACGCCGCGCGCGGCGCAGAGCTGGCTGACGAAGGCCAGCGAGGTCGCGCCGACCGCCTTGCCCATCGCCGCGAACATCGGGCGCATCGCCACCGGCTGGGGGGTCGGGATCGAGGCGTTGGCGTCGCCCATCTGCGCCCAGGCGATCATCCCGCCCTTGATCACCAGCTCGGGCTTGGCGGCGAAGAACGCCGGCCGCCACAGCACGAGGTCGGCGAGCTTGCCGCTCTCGATCGAACCGACGACGTGGCCCACGCCGTGGGCGATCGCCGGGTTGATGGTGTACTTGGCGACGTAGCGGCGGATGCGCAGGTTGTCGTTGTCGCCGCGCTCGCCGGGCAGCCGGCCGCGCTGGCGCTTCATCTTGTCCGCGGTCTGCCAGGTGCGGGTGACGACCTCGCCGACCCGGCCCATGGCCTGCGAGTCCGACGAGATGATCGAGATCGCGCCGAGGTCGTGGAGGATGTCCTCGGCGGCGATGGTCTCGCCGCGGATCCGCGATTCGGCGAAGGCCACGTCCTCGGGGATGCCCTGGTCGAGGTGGTGGCAGACCATCAGCATGTCGAGGTGCTCGTCGATGGTGTTGACCGTGAACGGCCGCGTCGGGTTGGTCGACGACGGCAGCACGTTGGCCTCGCCGCACACCACCAGGATGTCGGGCGCGTGTCCGCCGCCGGCGCCCTCGCTGTGGTAGGCGTGGATGGTGCGGCCCTTGAAGGCGGCGATGGTGTGCTCGACCGCGCCGCTCTCGTTGAGCGTGTCGCTGTGCAGGGTGACCTGGACGTCGTGGTCCTCGGCGACGCCCAGGCAGCAGTCGATCGCCGCCGGGGTGGTGCCCCAGTCCTCGTGCAGTTTCAGCCCGATCGCGCCGGCGGCGATCTGCTCGGCGAGGCCCTCGGGCATGGCGGTGTTGCCCTTGCCGGTGAAGCCGATGTTCATGGGCAGCGCGTCGGTGGCCTGCAGCATCAGCTCGATGTGCCGGGCGCCGGAGGTGCAGGTCGTGGCGTTGGTGCCGGTGGCCGGACCGGTGCCGCCGCCGATGAAGGTGGTGACGCCGCTGGCCAGGGCCTCGTCGGCCTGCTGCGGGCAGATGAAGTGGATGTGGCAGTCGATGCCGCCGGCGGTGACGATCAGGCCTTCGCCGGCGATGACCTCGGTGCCGACGCCGAACACCATGCCCGGCGTGACCCCAGCCATGACGTCGGGGTTGCCGGCCTTGCCGATGCCGGCGATGCGCCCGCCCTTGATGCCGATGTCGGCCTTGGTGATCCCGGTCCAGTCGACGATCAGCGCGTTGGTGATCACGCAGTCGAGCACTCCGTCCGCGGCGGTGCCCGCGGCCTGGCCCATGCCGTCACGCAGCACCTTGCCGCCGCCGAACAGGCATTCGTCGCCGTAGACGGTGAGGTCGCGCTCGACCTCGAGCACCAGGGCGGTGTCGCCGAGCCGCACCCGGTCGCCGGTGGTCGGGCCGTAGAGTTCGGCGTAGGCGCGGCGGGTGATCGGGCGAGGCATAGGTTCCTACGGGGGGCAGGGGGCAGGGGGCGGGGGCCGGATGGCTGCTCAGCCCGAGCCGTCGCCAGCGGGTTTATGCGCGAAGCCGCGATCGTGGACGCGCTGCATGGCGCGCGCGAGGCCGGCGGCGTCGACCGGGCCGTCGCCCAGGGCGTTGCCGCCGCGGATGACGCGGTTGCCGGCGATGGCGACGAGCTGCACGCGCTTGGATTCACCGGGTTCGAAGCGCACGGCGGTGCCGGCGGGGATGTCGAGACGCATGCCGTAGGCCGCGGCGCGATCGAAGCGCAGGTAGGCGTTGGTCTCGATGAAGTGGTAGTGGCTGCCCACCTGGATCGGGCGATCGGCGAGGTTGGTGACCTCGAGCGACGCGGTGGCGCGCCCGGCGTTGAGCAGCAGCTCGCCTGGCGCGGTCTCGACCGCTCCAGGCTCGCCGTCATCGAGGGCATCGGCGAACACCGACAGCGCGGGCACCGGCAGGAAGCTGCCGTAGAGCGCCAGGGCGAGATCGCCGTCCTGCGCCGCGATCGGATGGTGCACGGTGACCAGCTTGGTGCCGTCGGGGAAGGTGCCCTCGACCTGGACATCGTGGATCATCCCGGGCACGCCGGGCATGACCTGGCGGCGGCCGAGCAGGGTGCGACCGAGATCCATCAGCTCGGCGACGCGCCGGCCGTCGCGGATCAGCTCGAGCAGCTGGGTGGCGATCAGCGCCACCGCTTCGGGATGGTTGAGGCGCAGCCCGCGCGCCAGGCGCTTCTGGGCCAGCACACCGGCCTGGTGGAGTTGCAGCTTCGCGGATTCGCGCGGCGTGAGGTGCATGTCAGTTCCTGCGTCCCCAGGGATCGCCGCCGAGCAGCGGGG
>JACDEC010000585.1 GCA_013816645.1 Planctomycetota bacterium | reverse complement strand
GATTCCGGCGAGCATCCCGGTCAGCCCCGCTGCGCAGATGCTTCGCGATATCTCCCAATCCTCATGGTTTCGACCGGGTAGGCCGGTGTATCCTACGCCCTCTGTGATGGCCTCGAGCCGATCGAGAAACAGGAGCACCGATGCCGCGGCTCCCGCCCAGCAGAATAATCGCAGCGATCGTCGGTCGCGTTGGGCGGGATTTCGGCGTTTGAACCACGGAGCGATGCATGCGCAGGCGCACGCGATGGGCAGATTGATGCAGGCCGCTGCGACGGCGGTGAGCCAAGGTGGTGGATCGAAGCTGATCCCGTTCAGCAGGCCAACCCTGCGGTCGACGAAAAGTTCGAACTGGGCGCCCGCCCAACCGCCAATCGCTCCTAGCACGGTGCAGGTCGCCACGAGGAAAAGCGCGGAGGTCAGCGCTTCGTTTTGCCGTGCGGAGGAGCCGAGGTTCGCCATGTGGAATGCCAACGCGCCGCCGAGCCTATGGTTCGCAAAAAGGCACGTGCGGGCGCCGCTCTCAGACGCGCGGCCAAGGCGAGCCCAACGCCGACCCCGCGTCTAAGAGCGCCCTTTCGCATCCTGCTACGGCGCGATGCGCCTTCGCACGATGCTGTCGGGCTGATCACCTGGGGCCCTGCCCAGGTGATTGCCCTACATGCGGGCGATCATGGCGTCGGCGAACTCCGAGCACTTGACCTCTTTGGCGCCATCCATCAACCGCGCGAAGTCGTAGGTCACGACCTTGTCGCCGATCGCCTTGCAGGTCGCTTGGGTGATCTTGTCGGCCGCTTCCTGCCAGCCCATGTGCTCGAGCATCATCACGCCGGAGAGGATCACCGACGAGGGGTTCACCTTGTCCAGGCCGGCGTACTTGGGGGCCGTGCCGTGGGTGGCCTCGAAGATCGCGCGGCCGGTCTTGTAGTTGATGTTGGCGCCCGGCGCGATGCCGATGCCGCCGACCTGGGCGGCGAGCGCGTCGGAGAGGTAGTCGCCGTTGAGGTTCAAGGTCGCGATGACGCTGTACTCGGCCGGACGCAGCAGGACCTGCTGCAGCATCGCGTCGGCGATCACGTCCTTGACGATGATCTTCTTGCCGGTCTTGGGGTTCTTGAACTCGCGCCAGTTGTTGTTCGGGTCCTTGGGATCGCACTTCACCGCACCATACGACTTCTCGGCGAGCTCGAAGCCCCACTGCATGAAGCTGCCTTCGGTGAACTTCATGATGTTGCCCTTGTGCACCAGGGTCAGGCTCGGCTTGTCATGCTCGATCACGTACTTGATCGCCGCGTCGATCAGGCGGTTGGAGCCTTCCTTCGAAACCGGCTTGATGCCGAACGAGCAGCTCTCGGGGAAGCGCACCTTCTTGATGACCTTGAGCTCCTCGAGCAGCTTCTTGACCTTCTCGGCCTCGGGCGTGCCGGTCATGAACTCGATGCCGGCGTAGATGTCCTCGCAGTTCTCGCGGAAGATCACCATGTCGACCTTGCCGGGATCCTTGACCGGGCTGGGCACGCCGGTGAACCAGCGCACCGGGCGCAGGCAGACGTAGAGGTCGAGCATCTGGCGCAGCGCGACGTTGATCGAACGGATGCCGCCGCCGACCGGCGTGGTCATCGGGCCCTTGATGGCGATGACGTGCTCCTCGATCGCGTCGAGCGTCTCCTGCGGCAGCCACCATTCCGGCTTGTTGTCGGGAGAGGTCGGGTCGCCGCCCCAGGCCTTGACCGACTTCTCGCCGGCGAAGACCTCCATCCAGGCGATCTTGCGCTTGCCGGCGTAGGCCTTCTGCACCGCCGCGTCGAGCACCCGCACGCTGGCCTTCCAGATGTCCGGACCGGTGCCGTCGCCTTCGATGTAGCAGATGATCGGCTGATCGGGGACGTGCAGCTTGCCATCGACCAGGGTGATCTTCTGGCCGTTGGCGGGGGGCTTGGGGCGGGTGGGGCTGTTGGCGTTGGCGGTCATGGGCGCTCGGAAGGGTGGTTCGGGACGAGAGGAGCGCCCACTATGGATGACCGACCTACCTGGCAAGGGTGCCCGGGACTGCCGCCACCTGTGCCATTCGTCAGGGCTATGGAATGGGACGTCTATTTGCATGGCACCGGGGGTCGGCTGCGGTCTAATCTCGCCCCCACAGCCGCGGATCCCTCGTCGATCGACGATATCTCGCGCAGGAGCATCGCCTTATGGTTCCGCCCACCGCCGCGCCCGCCTCCCCGGTCAAGCTCCCCGACATCGTCGAGCAGGAGCTGGCCAAGTACCAGAACACCGTCGACCTGCTCAACCAGGGCGCCATCGACGCCGACAAGGTCTTCAAGCCCTACCGCCTGGTGCACGGCGTCTACGGCCAGCGCCAGCAGGGCGAGAACCAGATGGTGCGCATCAAGCTGAAGTACGGCATGATCACGCCGAACCAGATGCGCGTGCTCGCCGACACCAGCGAGCGCTACACCAACGGCATCTCGCACATCACCACACGGCAGGCCGTCCAGTACCACTACATCAAGCTCAACGACACGCCCAAGCTGCTGCGCGACCTCGAGAACTGCGGATTGACCACGCGCGAGGCGTGCGGCAACGCGGTGCGCGCGGTGTGCGGCAGCCCCAACACCGGCACCCGCATGGACGAGCCGTTCGCCTGCGAGCCCTACGC